>JBCNOJ010000447.1:0-4036 GCA_039593925.1 Acidovorax sp. | reverse complement strand
CCAACGTTTACCTGGGCTCTGCGGAGCTGTCGGCCATCTGCTCCAAGCTGGGCCGCATCCCCACGAAGGAAGAGTACCTGGCCGACATCGGTGTGATCAACCAGAACGGCGACAAGATCTACAAGTACATGAACTTCGACCAGATCGCTGAGTTCAAGGAAGTGGCTGACGGCGTCGCTGCCTGATTGGCCCGCACGGGCCAGCCGCTTTGCGGCCGGCCCCGCCTCTGAAGCGGCCCCAGCAAGGGGCCGCTTTTTTTATGTCTGTGTACACAGCCACGCACCACCCGCCGCAGCAGTGGTGATTTTCGCTACTTTTTTGATAGCTATTTGCGCTTGCTGCACAAGCGCCAGAGCCACTTTTTTATTAGATTTTTGAAGTTGGCAGATTTGCCACACAACTGTCATACCCATGTCACGCGATGTTCGTTAAGCTGCGCGCACAACAACATCAAGAAGTGGAGGCACATCCATGGCAAGAGAGGGCAATCCCCCATCGATGCATCCGGTCGGCATGGTGGGCGTTCTGGTTATCTGTGCGGTGTTCGCCGCCGCCTTTGGCGCGGGAGGCTACTGGTTCGGGCTGAAGCCGCTTGCACTGACCTTGCAGTCTGCGCTGGCAGTGCGCGGCTGGCAGCCCGTGCCGGCGCAGGTTGTGAGCGTACAACTGGAGCAACACACCAGCCGCAAAAGCACCACGTTCCAGGTGCACGCCCGCTACCGGTACGAATTTGGTGGCAGACCTTACGAAGGCAGCCGGGTGGGGCTGGACGCCTCTGCAGGCGCTGACAACGTTGGAGACTGGCACGAGCGGTGGCACACGCGCCTCCAAGCGGCCCAGGCCCGTGGAGAGCCCATCACGGTGCTGGTCAATCCGAGCGAGCCGGCGCAGTCGATCGTTGACCCGGACCTGCGGTGGCCGCTACTGGCCTTTCGGCTGCCGTTCGCGCTGGTCTTCACGGGCGTGGGGTTGGGCGCCGCATGGTGGTTCGTCCGCGTTCTGGGGCGCCTGCTGCGGCCTGGCCGCGAGGCACAGCGTGAGGGCGGCGCGGCAGAAGCTGTTTCGGGTGATTCATTGGCCTTGCCAGCGGGGCAGGGCCAGAGCCCTGCAGCCAGCTCAGCAGGCCCCATCTGGCTGTTCAGCATCTTCTGGTGCTGCATCGCGTTTCCGATGGCTGGCATTTTGTGGACCACCGACGGCGCGTCCTGGTTCGCCAAGATCTTCATTGGCCTCTTCGTGGCCGTCGGACTGGGGCTGATGGCCTATGCCATGGGCCAGACCCGCAAGGCCTGGCGCTATGCGGGCACCGCGATGACCGCACTGCCCGCGCGGCCCCGCGCAGGCCATCCGGTCGAGGTGACGCTTGTGCTGCCCCCACGTGCTGCTGCGCACCAGCAAGGCCACGATCTACAACTGCGGCTGGCGCAATACCGGGTGGACGAAGCCAGCTCAGGCTCGCCCGAGCGGCGTGTGGAGTGGTTCACGCGGCCCGCGCGCACCCAGCCCATGCCAGATGGCGGCCTGCGGCTGGTGGCACGTTTTGAGCTGCCCGATGACGCCCCGCCCCATAAAACGCAGCGATCTGGCGAGCGTGTGGACTGGCGCGTTGAACTGCTGCACGGCGCAGAGGGCGAGGCGCAGCTGACCTATGACATCCCTGTGCAGGCTGCGCAGAGCGCCTGGGGCGATGAAGCGGTACCGGCGCTGGCAGACCGGTTTGATCGCCAGGCCAAATGGTCGCAGGTGACAGCCATCGAGCCGCTGAATGCAGTGCCGCATCAGCAGGCTGGCAGCGTGGGCGGGCTGCCGCGCGCCGTCAGCCTGATGGAGACCCCTGAAGCCTGGCGCTATACCTTTGCACAGCCCGGTTGGCGGTGGTCTGCTGGCGTCGTGCTGGCGGGTTTGGCGGCGGATGCTCTGATCCACGAGCGGCTGAGCCTGCAAGGTTTTCAATGGCCCCGCGGCGGCTTTGCGGCTGCCGCATGGTGGGCTGCGGCGGCCTTCGTGCTGCAGGCGGCCACCTGCCGCTGGAGGGTGTGGGTGTCGGATGCGGGCCTGACCGTACAGAGCAGTTCCTGGCTGTGGTTGCGCCGCCTGGCGTTGCCGGGCGATGCCACCGGGTCGCTGGTGCACAAGCTGCTCTACACCACGGGCAGCGGTGGCACCGAGCAGCGCTATTACGCCGTGTATGTGCGTGATGCGGACACCGCTTCGCTGACCCGGCTGACGCCGGGCGTGGCGGGTGAGGGCGCCGCCACAGCGGTGGGCCGTTCGCTCGCGCAGGCCTGGGCGGAGCGCCGAGACCGGTTCAGCCCCGGGGCACTGCGCCCGCCGCGTACGGCGGATGCGTGGCGGCCAGCGTGGGGTGTTGGGCTGTTGATGGTGGCGATGGCGTGGTCGTTTTGGGGGCCCGCTGGCAAGGTTGTGGGGCAGCGGGCCGCGCCTGCATCGCCATCGTCATTGGCACCGGCTGAGCCCGAGGTCTCGTATTCAGAACAGGACGGGCGCTTGCTGGATGCCCAGAATGCCGGCGACGCGGCAACACTGAGGGCCGCACTGGCTGCGGGCGCCAACCCTGACCTGCTGGCGCCCAATGGGTCGAGTGTGCTCATGCTCGCCGCGCACCGGGGCCAACTGAGTCACATCGATGCGTTGCTGGCTGCGGGCGCGCAGCCGGACCTGCGCCAGACGCGCAAGGACAGTGAGCGAGGTGACACCGCGCTGCTGCGCGCCTTCTATGGCGGCCATCTGGCGGCAGCCCAGCGGCTGGTGCAGGCCGGTGCCAGCCTGGCGGTGCGCAACCGCTGGGACTGGGGGCCCATGCACATGGCCGCTCAAAGCGGCTGCATTCCGTGCCTGGACTGGCTGGCAGCGCAGGGCCAGCCGCTCGACGAGCCTGCGCCAGCCAGCCGGGGCGAGACGCCCACGATGCTGGCTGCCGGGCGGGGCAGGGTGAATGCACTGCAATGGTTTGAGGCGCGCGGCATCGACCTTGCGCGCCAGGACGCCCAAGGCAAAACCGCATTGGATTGGGCGCAGTTCAAACAGCAGGCCGAGGCAGCGCAATGGCTTGCAAGCCGTCAGCGGTGAATTCCTTCGGGGTGATGCGAGTGGCCTGCCTCCCTAGGATCGGGGCACGCCGATACGGTAAAGACCAAGGCTTCCCGTGGCGCACGGTTGTTGCCAGTGACGCAACGCAGCTGTCCCCAGTCCACCTTAGTCAGCACGCGCCCTTGGATGGTGGGCCGCACAAAATGGGTTGTGCTATGAATTGAATAGCTATCAGCGCTTTCTGAATAAGCGCTAAAGGCGGTTTTTGCTTAAAAATCAAAGACCGATCAGTCCTGAGGCCTGAAACCGATGGTGAGTGACGGAGGCACGCGGCCATCCGTGTCACGGGGCAGGGTTTCGGTTTTGTCCAGCGCGCGCAACACCGCGTCGTCCCACGCCTTGCTGCCGCTGGACTGCACCAGGCGCTTGCCCACGATCGTGCCGTCGGGCGACAGGCGCACTTCCACCTCGGCGCGCGGGTTGCCCGAGATCGCATCGGGGTACACGATGTTGGGCTTGACCTTGGCGGCCACTTTGCCGCCGTAGCTGCCCGAGGGGCCTGCGCTGCGCTGGGCCGTGCCCGTGGCGGTCTCGCCGCCTGTGGCCCCGACCATGCCCTGGATGCGGCGCATGTTGTCCTCGCGCAGCTTGGCCAGTTCGGCATCGGCCTTGCGTTTGGCCGCCTCTTCCGCCTTGCGTTTTTCCTCAGCCAGTTTCTTTTGTTTTTCCTGCTCGGCCTTCTTCTGTTCGGCCAGTTGTTTCTCGCGCTGCTCTTTTTCGCGCTGTTCCTTTTCGCGTTCCTTCTCGCGCTCCTTTTGCAGGCGCTCTTTCTTTTCCTGTTCCGCGCGGTCCTTGCGCTCTTCTTCCTTGCGCTCGCGCTCACGCTCACGCTCACGCTTTTCGCGCTCCTGCTGCCGCTCGCGCCCCTTCTTTTCCTGTTCAAGGCGTTTCTTTTCGCGCTCGATGGCAATGTCGGCCTCGCGGG
>JBCNOJ010000446.1:0-4038 GCA_039593925.1 Acidovorax sp. | reverse complement strand
CACCTCTCCGCGCATCCGCGAAGACCTGGACGCGCTGCACGAGCGCATCTCGGTGGCACTGGCAGCGCCGCTCACCGTGGCGGGCACGCAGTTGCGCGTTACCTCCAGCATTGGCGTGGCCTTGTACCCACAGGATGGCAAAACCATCGAGATCCTGCTGCGCAACGCCGACCTGGCCATGTATGCCGCCAAGGAGCGCGGGCGCAACACCATGGTCTGTTTTGACGGTAGCCTGGCAGAAACGGTGCGCAGCCGCACCGAGCTGGAAAAAGAACTGCGGCTTGCGCTGGAGCGTGAGGAGTTCGAGGTCTATTACCAGCCCCGCGTGGATGTGGCCACCAACACCATCCGCGCCGTGGAGGCTCTGGTGCGCTGGAACCACCCGCGCCTGGGGCTGGTGACACCCGCCCATTTCATCCCGGCCTGCGAAAGCATGGGCCTGATTGGTGTTCTGGGTTTGCGCGTGTTGTCGCAGGCAGCGCGCCAGCAGGTGGCCTGGGCGGCGCAAGGTTGGGATCTGGTGGTCTCGGTCAACCTGTCACCCCGGCAGTTCGCATCGGCGGGCCTGCTGCAAGACATAACGGGCGCGCTGCGCCAGGCTGGCGTGAACCCTGCGCGCATGGAACTCGAGATCACCGAATCCATCCTGCTCGGCGAAGACCAGCATGTGATGGGCGTGCTGCGGGAGCTATCGGCGCTGGGCCTGACGATTGCGCTGGACGACTTTGGCACCGGCTATTCCAACCTGGCCTATCTGCAGCGCTTTCCGATCCACACGCTCAAGATCGACAAGACCTTCATTCAGGACACGGACGCCAACCGCTCGTTGGCCGATTTGATCGTGTCGCTGTCTACGCTGATGAAGCTCACCGCCGTGGCCGAAGGGGTGGAGACGCAGGAGCAGCTCGACTGGGTGGCCGGGCGTGGCATTGCGCAATACCAGGGCTATCTCTACGCGCGGCCGATGCCGGTGGGAGCGTTCACAGACTGGCTGCGCAGCCACCCTCCAACGGCCTGACGGGCTCGGCCAGCCGCCCTCGTGCATTCCCCGGCTTGGCCGACCTCAAAGTTTTGTGGGCAGCCCGGTGATCGCGAAGAAATGGTCGAGCATGTGGAAGTGGTCTTCGAAAAAAGCCTCTTCCATACCCGCCAATTGGTCGATGCGCGTCCACTGCACCAGCGCCGCATCGTCGTCTGCCTGCACGTTGGGAAACGGCGCATCCCCAAGGTCGAAGTAGTGCGCATGCGTGATGGTGCGCCCGCGTTGGCTGCGGTCGGGGTGGTCGAACACCGCCACGGACTGCAGCGCGGCGCGCATGGTGGCCTCGGGCAGTTGGCAGTGGGTTTCTTCCACCAGTTCGCGCAGGCACGATTGCCACACGGTTTCGCGCTGTTCGATAAAGCCACCGGGCACGGCCAGCTGGCCCTTGCCGGGGGCCTGGGCGCGGCGGATGAGCAGCACGTGGTCCTGGCAGCGCAGCACGGCGTCTACCGTCACGAACACGGGCGGGTAGGGGGCGGCGGACCACGCCTCGCGGTAGCGGCGCAGCATGCGCCACTCTTCCTGCAGCGCAGCGTAGTGGGAGGTCTGCGCCAGTTGCTGCAGGGCGGCGAGCGTGCTGGGCGGTATCTCTGCCGCCAACGGCGCAAGGGCTTCGCTCACCGTGCCGGGCGTTGCGCCGAAGTAGGCGTCGCGGATGGTGGTGGCGTCCATGCTGCCCTGGCGGGGCAGGTCGACCAGCGTCCAGCCGGGGAACGAGCGCAGATAGCTGCTGGTCGCGTCCTTGAAGTGCCCCACCAGCGCAATGCGCGCGCCGGGCTGCGTGCGTTCCGCCACGCCTTGGCGCACGGCCTGCACCCACACGGCTTCGTTGTAGTAGTCGCGCACGGGCAGCACCTGAACGCGATGGCGGTCTGCCTCGGGCAAAGCACCGCGCAGCATGGACTCGCGCTCAGTCCAGGTGAAGGGGTTTTTGGGGGAACGCGCCTGCCAAGCCGAGCCCACCACCACGATGACCTGCGGCGCCTGCCGCAGAGCCTCTTGCAGCAGCGCCAGGTGGCCGCTGTGCACGGGTTCAAAGCGGCCGATGAGAAGGGCGGTGTCGTGCATGGATCTCCTGGTACTTGAGTGTTTTTAGGCTCCAGCGCTTGATGGATAAGCGCTGACAGCTACATTTTTAATAGTGATTTTAGCGTAGAGGGTCGCTGGCCGCCCCATACAGCCGTCACACATACCGCGCCGCAATCGGCATCTGCCGCCCGCTGCCAAACGCCCTGGCGCGCACGCGCACGATGGGTGGGGCCTGGCGGCGCTTGTATTCGTTGCGCGCCACCATCATGCGCACGCGCTGCACCAGCGCACGGCCGGCATCGTTCGCCTGCAGTTGCGACACGAACGCCTGCGCGGCGGTCCATTCAGCGGTCGACAGCCGGTCGCCTTCGATGAGCAGCTTGAGCACTTCGTCCAGCACCGGGTAGGGCGGCAGGCTGTCTACATCGCGCTGGCCTGGGGCCAGTTCCGCCGAGGGTTCCTTGTCGATGATGGCCTGCGGAATCAGCTCTCGCCCCGCGTGTTCGTTCACGTGGCGCGAGAGCGCAAACACCTCTGTTTTGTAGAGGTCGCCAATCAGCCCCAGGCCGCCGTTGGTGTCGCCATACAGCGTGCAATAGCCCACCGAGATCTCGCTCTTGTTGCCTGTGGTGAGCAGCAGGTGGCCGAAGGCGTTGGAGTATTCCATCAGCACCGTGCCGCGAATGCGCGCCTGCAGGTTCTCGAGCGGAAGGCCTTGCAGCGGCTGGCCAAAGCTGTCTTCAAACTGCAGCGCGTAGCCCGCCACCAGCTCGGCAATGGGGTGGGTGTGTAGCTTCACGCCCAGGTTTCGGCACAGCGCGACCGAGTCATCCACCGAGCCGCTGCTGGAGTAGCGCGAGGGCATGGTCACGCCCACCACGTTGTTCGGGCCCAGCGCCTCGGTGGCCAGCGCCAGCGTGAGTGCGCTGTCGATGCCGCCCGAGCTGCCCACAACCACCTGCGTGAAGCCGCAGCGCCGCGCATAGTCCTTGAGGCCCAGCACGATCTGCTGGCGGTAGAACTCCATGGTTGGCAGGCCCTGCGCGGGCACGGGGGCGGGCCGTTCGCCCTCGCTGGTGAAGAAGCGGCCGTCGTTGAACTGCAGCGTGCGCACGTCTTCCACAAAGCGCGGCGCCTCGAACACGATGCCCGCATCGGGCTCGGCCGCGAACGAAGCGCCGTCATACACCAGCTGGTCGTGCCCACCCACCTGGTTCACATACAGGATGGGCAACCCATGGCGGCGAGAAGAGCCGCCAAAGATGGTGTGGCGCTGCTCACGCTTGCCGATATGGCTGGGGCTGGCGTTGATGCTGATCACCAGGTCGGGCGAGGCATCGCGCAGGCGCTCGAAGGGGTTCGTGGCGTAGTCGTCGCCGTGGTCGTTCCAGCCGTCCTCACACACCAGCAGGCCGACCTGCGCGTTGCCAATGCGCAGCACCTTGGCCACGTCGGGCCCGGGCTCGAAATGGCGGCGCTCGTCAAAGATGTTGTAGGTGGGCAGCAGTTGCTTGGCGTATTGCAGGCGCACGGCGCCGCCCTGCAGCACCAGCAGGCTGTTGTGCAGCTTCTTGCCGGGGCCGCTGGTGGGGGTAGGGGCTCCCACCACCCAGTACAACTCGGGCAGGTCGGCAGACGCTTTCTGCAGCGCGCCAATCCCGGCGGCAATCCGTTGCTGAAATGCGGGTTCGTCCAACAGGTCGCCAGGGTAGTAGCCACACACGGCCATTTCGCTGAAAACAATCAGCTGCGATTGCGCATTGGCCGCCTGCTGTGCGGCTTGCACCATGCGGGCCACATTGCCTTCGATGTCGCCGACGGTGAAGTTGAGTTGGGCAATGGTGATTCGAAGCATGGTCAGCCCTTCACGTTGAACACCTGGCGCAGGTAGGCCAGATAGGTTTCATCGTCGCACAGCGTTTTGCCGGGCGTGTCCGACAGTTTGGCCACCGGCTGCCCGTTGGCAC
>JBCNOJ010000445.1:0-4072 GCA_039593925.1 Acidovorax sp. | reverse complement strand
GGCGGCTGAACGCAGGCCACCCGCATCGTGGTGCGCCTGGGCATGGCCGCATTGCTGGGCGGGCTGCTGGGCTGGGAGCGCGAACACGCTGGCAAAGCAGCGGGCGTGCGCACCCACATGCTCGTTGCCATGGGCGCCGCGTTGTTCGTGCTGGCGGCCCAGCAGGGGGGCATCTCGCCCGCGGACAACAGCCGTGTGCTGCAGGGCGTGATCGCAGGCGTGGGCTTTTTGGGCGCGGGCACCATCCTCAAGGGTGACGCCGAAAGCCAGGTCAAGGGCCTGACCACTGCCGCAGGCATCTGGCTGACTGCCGCCATTGGCGTGGCTGCAGGGCTGGGGCAGGAAGCCACTGCCGTGCTCACCACCTTGCTGGCGTTGCTGGTGGTGTGGGCATTGCCCGCTTTGCACGATGCGTTGCGTGCGCGCCGGGGCAACCCGCACGAGGACAAAAGCCCCTGACGCCCGAACGCTATTGAGCAGCCAGACTGCCTGGGTCTCTGCGCGGGCCCACGGCGTATTCAGGTGCGTGACGGAAGCTAACAACCGAGGCAAAGAACGGGAGCGGGTGGCCTACACTCTCGGGCGCCAGGAAGGGCCGTTCCTTCCCACGCCTTTTCGCGGGCTCTGCAACGCCTGCTGCCTTGCCTGGCCTCTTGCCCCGCTATGACCACACCGACCTCCGCCACTGTCACTGCTTCCCCATCCCTCGCCTCTGGAAATCTGCGGGGCATCGTCGCCATGGTGCTGGCGGTGGGGTTTTTCTCGGCGATGGATGCACTGCTCAAAACCCTTTCTGGCAGCTACCCGGCCATGCAGGTGGCGGCGCTGCGCGGCGGTGGCGCCCTGCCGTTGGTCGTGCTCTATGTGCTGTGGCGCGGCGAGGTGCGTGGGCTGCTCAAGGTGCGCTGGCCTCTGCACTTGCTGCGGGGCGTGCTCAACGTGTCGATGCTGGCGCTGTTCGCCTATGCGCTCAAAGAGCTGGCGCTGGCCGAGGCCTACACACTGTTTTTCATTGCGCCGCTCATCATCACCGCGCTGTCGACCGTGGTGCTGGGTGAGAAGGTGCGGCGCGCGCACTGGGTGGCGATTGCGCTGGGGATGGTGGGCGTGGTGGTGGCGCTGCGGCCCAGCCAGGATGCATTCTTCACCGTGGGCGCACTGGCGGTGCTGGGCGCTGCAGTGGGCTATGCCGTCTCGGCCATCACCGGCCGAGTGCTGACGCGCACCGATTCCAGCGCCAGCCTGGTGTTCTGGACAACCACCTTCCTGGCGCTGGGTGCCGGCGTGCTGGCCTTGCCGAACTGGGTGGGCGTGAACCAGGCGCATTGGCCGCTGGTGGCGGGGCTGGCGGTGACGGGTTTTGCAGGGCAGTTGGCGATCACCGAGGCCTTCCGCCACGGGCAGGCCTCAGTGGTGGCGCCGTTTGAATACACCGCGCTGGCCTGGGGCATGGGGCTGGACTGGGTGCTGTGGCAGGCCGTGCCCGGTGTACCCACCTTGCTGGGCGGGGCCATCATCATCGGCAGCGGGCTTTACCTGGTGCGGCAAGAGCGCACGCAGGCGGTGGTGCCGCCCTGACCAGGCCCTGACAACGCCCTGAAACCGTGGCGCAAAATCCGATTGCGCCGTGCGAGGGCGCGCGGCGCGGTCTGACAGGCGCCACAGCCGCTGGGGCCTGTAATGGAGGCTTACCAACATCCCCTGAAAAGGAGCCCACCATGTCCTCAACCGCTCCCCAGCAAGCCACCATCAAGGGCCATGTGACCTACACCCCCGGTGACGGTGCACCCCTGACGATCCCCAAAGGCCCGGTGGAAATCACCCCCGCCAAGGACAGCACCACGCTGAGCTGGACGGCCGACAACGACGCCGCGGGCTCGGCAGCACTGCCCAAGGACCAATTCAACCAGTACGTGCGCGAAGGCAAGATCCAGCTGCACAGTTGACACCGGCACGCACGGGGCACTGCGCAAAACTATGATTTTGATAGCTACCAGCGCTTTATCATCAAGCGCTGGAGCCCCTTTTGAGCCCCAATCATCTAAAACCACCATCCATGCAGTTCGAAGACGTTCTTGATTTCTGGTTTGAGCAACTGACCCCGCAGCAGCATTTTGCGCGGGACGACGCGGTGGATTCACAGATCCGCGAGCGGTTTCTAGCGACTTGGCAGGCCGCACAGCGGTGCGAGCTGTCGGCATGGCGCGCGTCGCCCGCCGGGCGTCTGGCGGAAATCATTGTGCTGGACCAGTTCTCGCGCAACCTGCACCGTGGCTCGCCGCTGGCCTTTTCGCAGGATGCAACCGCCCTGGCTTTGGCGCAGGAGCTGGTGGCCGGGCAGCACGACCGTGCGTTGCCGCCCGTGCAGCGCGCTTTCGCCTACATGCCCTACATGCACAGCGAATCGCCCGCCATCCACGAACAAGCCATGGTGCTGTTTGACCAGCCGGGGCTGGAGAACAACCTGAAATTCGAGGTGCAGCACCGTGACATCATTGCGCGGTTTGGCCGCTACCCGCACCGCAACGCTGTCCTGGGCCGCCCGTCCACGGCTGAGGAAATCGCTTTTCTGCAGCAGCCTGGCTCGTCTTTCTGACCAGGTCTGCTGCAGCGCGGCACCCTGCCGCGCAGGTTAGATGGGGCGCGTGAGGTACACCGCCTCGCGGCCCACGATGGGGTCTCGCGTGGGCATCATGATGGTGCAGTCGTCGCACAGCGCGCGGATTTCATGCGGCCCGTCGGTGGCAATGAGCTCGCCTTTTGCAAACGCCTCAAAGCCCTGCAGCGCGCGCGTGAAGCGGAACTCCGGCGTGCGCACCATGCAGGTTTCCAGCAGCTCATAGCGTTGCTGTGGGCCGGGCGCGGGCTTGTCGGCAGCGGGTTCGATCAGCCCGAAGTGCGCCAGAAAATCCTTCGCCACCGCGGTGGCCACATCGGCGGCCGACTGGCGAAAGTGCTGGCCGCATTCCACCACCAGCCCCACGCCCAGGCCATCGGCCTGCCCATGGCGGCCGTGCTGGATCAGCGGCGTGCCGGAACCCAGGCCGCTGGGCATCACCAGGTGCACCGGCGGACGGCCCAGCGCCATGGCCACTTCGGCGTTGCGCGGATAGGCGGGATAGACCCAGAACGGCTGCACATCCTGGCTGGTGGAGTGGATGTCCAGGATGTGGTCGGCCGCAGCCACCACCGGGCGCAGCACCCGTGCGCGGTCCATCTCGGGGCTGGCCGTGGTGCCGTCCAACTCGCCCGCAGACCACACGCGGTTGAGGTTGTGCACTAATTGGCGGCTTTCATAGGGGCGGGTGGGGTCGAACGATTCATACGCGGCCACGTTGGCGAAGCTGATGGTCAGCGTGCCCACCAGCGGGCGCACGCCGGTGTCGAGCAGGTGCGTGGCGGCCACCATGCCGCAAATCTCGTTGCCATGCGTGAGCGCGTTGATGAGCACGTGGGGGCCTGGCTTGCCGGATTCAAAACGGTGCACATAGTCGATGCCAACATTGCCCTGGCGGTAGGCCGACAGGTCGCGCGGCAGGACTTCGAAAACGGGTGGGTTCTGGGACATGGCAGTGAATTGATAAGACAACACATCATTGTCGGTGCAAAGCGCTGAGGCTGCAGGCCCGGGTGTACGATGCCCGCGCGATCAACGCCGGCTTACGGCGCACCGATCGCCTCTTCAGCGCCCCTCTCGCCCTGCCTTTTCCGCGCCGCCATGCCCACCGCCCGACTCTGCCTGCTGGCCGATGTAGCCGACAGGATTCCCGCTGACTGCCGACTGGCAGCACACGTGGCCAACGGCGCGGATGCACTTGCCAGCCAAACCGTGTTGCACATCGCTGGCGATGTGCTGCTGCCTGCACTGCACCTCACGGCCCCTTTGGCTACTGGCACGCCACTGCATACATGGCTGCAGGACGTTGCCAGGGACTTGCAGCTTGCCACACACCAACGCCGTTTCTTGTCGTCATCGATGGCAATTTGCACATCAGCGGCGCGCTGACCAGTGACGGGGCTGAGGCCAACGGCACTGGGGACATAACACCTCACCTTATCGTGACTGGCAATA
>JBCNOJ010000444.1:0-4102 GCA_039593925.1 Acidovorax sp. | reverse complement strand
GCTGATGGTCGGTGTGGTGCTGCTGGTGATCGGTTTCGAGTGAGGTAGAGGCCACTCTGATGCAGCACCCCGACGTGCTGGAGGCCGCCGTGATCGGCACGCAGGACGCCGAGGGGCTGACCAAGACCAAGGCATTTGTGGTGCTCAAGCAGGGGCGCGCTGCGTTGGAAGACGAGCTCAAGGCCTTTGTGAAAGAACGCCTGGCTCCTTACAAGTACCCGCGCTTCATCGAGTTTGTGGGTGAGCTGCCCAAGACCGCTACTGGCAAGATCCAGCGCTTCAGGCTGCGCGAGCGGGAGCGCCGGGCATGAGCGCATCAGGTCTGCAGCATGTGCCCGTCGTTTGGCGTGGCCGTGCGGTGCAGATCGAAACCTTGTGGATTGCACCCGAGCGCACTGCTGCCCCGCTGGTGGTGTTTCTGCATGAGGGGCTCGGCTCGGTAGCGATGTGGAAGGACTTCCCGCGCCAGCTGTGTGACGCAGGCGGGTTCCGCGGGCTCGTTTTTTCGCGGCCGGGCTACGGCCGGTCTACGCCGCGGGCGGAGGACGAGGAATGGGGGCCGGACTTCATGCACCGGCAGGCGCACGAGGTACTGCCCGCTTTGCTGGACGCTCTGGGCATTGCCGAACCAATCTGGCTGTTTGGCCACAGCGACGGCGCATCGATCGCCTTGCTTTTTGCTGCCCGGTTTGCTCAGCGTGTGCGCGGCTTGGTCCTGCTGGCACCGCACATTCTGGTCGAGGATGTGACGATCCAGAACATTGAGCTCGCCAGGCTCGCCTACCTGCAAACCGACCTGCGTGCCCGCCTGGGCCGCTACCACGACAACGCAGACTCGGCCTTTTGGGGTTGGAACCGCATCTGGCTTGCCCCCGCCTTTCGCGCATGGTCCATTGAGGACGAGATCCACCACATCCGCGCGCCGGTGCTGGCCCTGCAGGGGCTTGACGACGAGTACGGAACGCTTGCGCAGATCCGCGGCATTGCGCAGCGTGTGCCTGGTACACGCCTGGTGGAAGTGCCGCAATGCGCGCACTCACCGCACCGCGATCAACCCGGCGTGGTGATTGCAGAGGCAGTGGCCTTTGTGAACGGGCATGAGCGGTTGGCTTGACGCGGTGTTCCCGTGCTTTGGCCATGTCGGACGGGGGGCGTTATCACTGCACGCAGGCGCGCAAACCTTGCAAATTCGTGAACGCGTTCTGGGATTTCCGAAGCCCCCGGTGCGCGCGACACGCGGGCCCTGCAGGGTCGGCTAGAAAACCGGTGATGGAAGAACGGTGCAACGCCGGTGCGGGATCGCCCCAAGCCCGGCGCGTGCGTTGGCGCCGAGCCAGCCGCCCGCTGCGGATGCAGGCGAAATATCGAGCAAGGCTATGTCAATCTGGCGGCGGTGCAAGCGCTCCGCGCCGGGGATGTGGCAGCACTTTGTGCCACACCCCAGGGGGCCGACGTGGTCACGTTGTGACCACGGCAGCAGGGGGCCATCGGCCCCTAGGCATCAGACGGTTGCGTCCTTCAGCTTCTTCAGCGCGCGGGTCTTGATCTTGACCGATGCGGGCTTGGCGGGGAACCAGCGCTCTTCACCGGTGAAGGGGTCCTTGCCGAAGCGCTTCTTCTTGGCGGCGACTTGCTGCAGGCCGATCTTCAGAACGCCAGGCAGCGTGAATTCGCCAGAGCCCTTCTTGTGCACGGAGCCCAGGATGGCGGCCTCCAGCGCTGCCAACACGGCCTTGGTGGCCTTGGGTTCGACGCCCGATTGCTCTGCCAGGTGGGCGACCAGCGTGGTCTTGTTGAACGCGGTCTTGATGGGCTTGAGCGCTGCGGGCGCTGCAGCAGCCGGCTTGGCGGCGGCGGCCTTCTTTGCAGGTGCTGCGGCCTTCTTGGCCACGGGAGCGGCTTTCTTGGCTGCAGGTGCAGCAGCCTTCTTTGCGGGCGCAGGGGTTTTCTTTGCAGTTGCCATGATGATGGTGAAGTTTTTCGTTGTTGAAAGTTAAAAGGTGCCCGCCCGATTTTTCGGGAGGGGCACCGGATTTTAGGGGCGATGCCGCGAACGCCCTAGCCCCACGCGCTGCGGGCCCTTTGCGGGCCTGCGGGAACGTTGGATCGATGCACTGCGCGTGCCGCGCATACGCATGGCGAGATGTCCACTCCGCAGCCTGCAGCAGGCCGTGGTGGCCGCGGCACAACCAGCGGCGTCATCGCAATCGGCGCAGCGGGGTCACGGGCTGCCGTGCACGCCACAGCTGGTAACGCAAGCGCTGCAGCGCCACCAGCTCCACCAGGCCCCAAGTGGCCGCGCAGGCCAGCAGGCCCAGGCCCATGGCCCAGCGGTAGGCCTCAGTCCTGCGCGGGGGCCGGGCCATCGTCGTGGGTCCATTCGTGGGTGCGGGGCAGGTCCAGGCTCAACCAGCCGCGTGCGTCGAACAGCTCGTCCCACAGCCGCTGCAAACCCAGCAATTTCCAGAACATGGCGCACCTCTTTCCGAAGCTTGTGACTGCCCGCAAGGTAGCGCGCTTGTGTGACGGTTTTGCGTCTGTTTCTCCGAATTCATACAGCCGTGTCTTGGGGCTTTCGGTGCGTGTGTGTGGTGGCTATGCTTGCGCGCACGCTGGCACGGCGCCCTGCTTTCGCCCCTTGGGTATTTCCTTTTTTTACACACTGCAAGCCCATGCTGCCCGAGCTCCTGGCGCTGGAAAAAATCATCGAACTGGGCAGGCAACACCTGCAGGTCACCACGGTGCGTCAGGTCGCGCTGACCACGGGGGCACGCTTGCCGGTGCTTGCCATTGGCATCGGCAACCCGGCGCTGGACGTGCCCGCGGTGGGGTTCTTCGGCGGCGTGCATGGGCTGGAGCGCATCGGCGCGCAAGTGGTGCTGGCGTACCTGCAAAGCCTGGTGATGCGCCTGCAGTGGGACACCACGCTGCACCAGCAGCTCGAGCGGGTGCGACTGGTGTTCATGCCCGTGGTGAACCCGGGCGGGATGTGGGCAGGCACCCGCGCCAACCCGCGCGGGGTGGACCTGATGCGCAATGCGCCTGTCGACGCGGTGGACCGTGTTCCGCTGGGCATCGGTGGGCAGCGCATGAGCGCGGGGCTGCCGTGGTACCGCGGGCGGCTGGGCGACGCGATGGAACCAGAGAGCCAGGCGCTCTGCGAGGTGGTGGAGGCTGAGCTGCTGGCACGGCCCTTCAGCATGGCGCTGGACTGCCACTCGGGCTTTGGCGCGCGCGACAGGCTGTGGTTTCCGTATGCGCACACGCGCAAGCCCATTGCCCACCTGGCAGAACTGCATGCGCTGCAGGAAATCTACCTGCAGGCCTACAGCAACCACCAGTACGTGATTGAGCCGCAAAGCGCGCAGTACTTGGCGCACGGCGACCTGTGGGACCACCTTTACCTGCGCGCTTGCAGCGACCTGCCTGCGCACACCTTCCTGCCGCTCACGCTGGAGATGGGATCGTGGTTGTGGATCAAGAAGAATCCGCGCCAGCTGTTCTCACGCAATGGCATCTTCAACCCACTCGTCAGCCACCGCCAGCAGCGCGTTCTGCGGCGCCACCTTTCGCTGCTGGATTTTTTGTCGCGTGCCGCCTGCAGCCACGCGCGCTGGCTGCCCGCCCCCGAACAGCGTGCGCAGCGCCACGCCGAAGCGCTGGCCATCTGGTACTGACCGGGCCCACTGCGCCATGCCATCGACCGCCCCACGCCACTGGATTCTGCTGCGCGGGCTCACCCGCGAAGCCGCCCACTGGGGTGACTTTGCGCAAAGCCTGCAGCATGCCCTGCCGGGTGACACCGTGCACACGCTGGACCTGCCCGGCAACGGCGAATGGCACGGCCAGCGTTCTCCCCTTACGGTGCAAGGCATGGTGCGTGCATGCCGCCGCACACTGGCGGAACAGCCAGACCCGCATCCTCAGCCGCGTTACCACCTGCTCGCCATGTCTCTGGGCGCGATGGTGGCGACTGAATGGGCGCGCGTGGCACCGCACGAGGTGGCGGGCTGCGTGCTCATCAACACCAGCATGCGGCCTTTCAGCCCCGTGCACCATCGGCTGCGATTGCAGAATGTGCCCGCCCTGGTGCGGCTGGGGC
>JBCNOJ010000443.1:0-4126 GCA_039593925.1 Acidovorax sp. | reverse complement strand
CAAACAGCGACTCTTGTGGTGCCACCTTGACCGGCAGGCGCACCAGGCGCGGAAGCGCTCGGGGCACCTTGACGATGGCGATTTCGTTTTCGCGCCCAAAAGCATCGTGCCCCTTCAGCCGCACAATGAAATTCAATGATTTGTTGGCAACTTGCGGAAACGGATGTGCAGGGTCGAGCCCCACGGGGATCAAAAGCGGCCGCACTTCGCGCGCAAAGTAATCCTGCACCCATCGCCTCTGTGCGCTTGAACGATCTCCATGCGACACGATGCGGATGCCATGCTGTGCAAAGGCGGGTACCAGCGCATCGTTGTACAGGGCGTATTGGCGCTCGACAAGGTCGTGCACCTTGGCAGCCAGTGCCTCAAACGAAGCGGTGGTGTAGGCCCCTTTGGTCTCGCCCCGCTGGGCGGCGGTGATATGGGCTTCTGCCCTCACTTCGAAAAATTCGTCCAGATTGGACGACACGATGCACAGATAACGCAGGCGTTCGAGCAAGGGGATATCGGTGCGCGCTGCCCAGTCAAACACCCGCTCATTGAACGCCAAGATGCTGTGATCACGGTCCAAAAACATGTGCGGCGGCGGCACCACGACGGTCATGTCCTGCCCCGCATTGTCATCAGGAGCTGCAGGCCCCGCCAATGCTGCGACCTCGAAAGCATCTCGCTGCAGCTCGGCTGTGTCACGGGGAGGCAAGGGCAACATGGATACGCAAACGTGGCTAGTGCGGAATCGCACCAGTATTTAACGTCCAGATGACAACGATGTGACAGATTCTGTGACAGACACAGAGGCCTTGTTCCCCGCCTGCGCGGGCACCAGATGTTGGTAGAACAGGCGGGCAGCCCGCTCCCAAGTGAAGTCCAGCGCCCTGCTGCGCGCCGCGGTCCGCGGAATCGCGAGAGCCTCCTGGGCCGCCACCACCAGATTGTCATGAAGCACGCCACCTCTGGGCAGCGCCCCGCCCTGCACTCCCAGCACCTCCATCGGGCCCTCCACAGGGAACGCTGCCACCGGCGTTCCACACGCCATGGCCTCCAGCATCACCAGCCCGAAGGTTTCGGACCGACTGGGAAACACGAACACGTCGGCCGCTGCATACACCTGGGCCAGGGCTGCGCGCTCAAGAATGCCAAGCCAGCGCACCTGCGGGTATTTGGCACGAAGCCGCGCTTCCAGCGGCCCCACACCGCACACTACCTTGGTGCCTGGCATATCCAGTTGCAGAAACGCTTCGATGTTCTTTTCGTAAGACACCCGGCCGACATACAGACACACGGGGTGTGCCAGTGCGCCGGTGAGCGGGCTCGGGCACACCTCACCCTGAAATGGAAAAGCGTGTGTGTCCACGCCGTGCGTCCATTGCCGAAGATGGCGAAAGCCTCGCTGCTCGAGCATTTGTAAAACGCCTTCCGTGGGCACCATGACACCCGACGAAGGCCGATGAAAATGCCTGAACAATGCGTAGCCCCAGGCCAGCGGAATGCGCAGCGCAGCATGCAGGATCTCTGGAAACCGCGTGTGGAAAGCCGTTGTGAAAGCCAGCCGATGCCTTAGGCAGTAGTTTCTTGCCGCCCAGCCCAACGGGCCTTCGGTCGCAATGTGAATGGCGTCGGGTTTTGATGTTTCTAGCACACGGGCCACCTGCCGGCCGGGTCGCACCGCCAGATCGATTCCCGCATAGCCAGGGCATGGCCTTGTCTTGAACTGGCCCGGATGCACCACCTGCACCTCATGGCCGACAGACTCCAGCTCCCGTACGAGCTCGAGCAAGGTGGTCACCACACCATTGACCTGGGGCGACCATGCATCGGTGATCAATGCGATTTTCATACGGCTACCTCCGCGAGGCTGTCAGCCACCGATGCCGGGCCCGGAGTTGTCCAATGCAGCAACTCCAGGCGTCCGTCCAGGTGTTCCACCAACGCCGTGTGGCTCTCCACCCAGTCGCCATCGTTGCAGTACAGGGTGCCGCCAATGTCACGCATTTCAGCCCGATGGATGTGTCCGCACACCACGCCGTCGTGGCCACGACGCCTCGCCTCCGCGGCCACGGCCACCTCAAAATCGGTCACGTAATTCAGCGCCGTTTTCACCTTCCCCTTGAGGTAGGCCGAGAGCGACCAGTACGGCAGTCCCATCCGCGCGCGCAAAGTGTTGAGATGGCGATTCAGCCTGAGTGTGAATTCGTAAAGGTTGTCGCCCAGGTAGGCCAGCCATTTGGCGCACTGGATCACGCCGTCGAAATGGTCGCCATGGGTCACCCACAGGGTTCGACCGTCTGCGGTGGTGTGCACGGCTTCTGCCACCACCTCAATACCGCCAAACGAATGCCCCACAAACGCGCGTGCAAATTCGTCGTGGTTACCCGGCACGAACACCACGCGGCAGCCCTTGCGGGCGCGGCGCAGCAGTTTCTGCACCACGTCGTTGTGCGCCTGGGGCCAGAACCATCTGCGGCGCAGTTGCCAGCCGTCCACGATGTCGCCAACCAGGTAGAGATGTTCGCTGGGGTGGTGCTTGAGAAAGTCCAGCAGCGCCACCGCCTGGCAGCCGGGCGTCCCCAGGTGGAGGTCCGAAATGAACACTGCCCGGAATTTGCGCCCGCCTGCCAGTGGCGCATGCGTATCGGCCGCTGCGTCCTCTGGCGCCATGGGTTCGTTCATCCAGGAACCGAAGGCGTCGAACGCGGCGCGCATCAAGCCCCCAGAAAGTGCTTGCGGTAGCGCGGGTGCAGATCGCCCAGCCGCATCAGCATGGGCAGGTCCGCCGTATTGAAATCAGGGTCCCATGCGGGGGCGCCCAGCACACGGGCTCCCAGGCGCAGGTAGCCCTTGATGAGCGCGGGAGGCTCCACCAGGATGGATCCGTCAAGCTGATCCACCGGTAGCGGCAGGCGGGGAAGCACGTGGTACTCGATGGGCGCCAGATGGGTTTTGCGAACCTCCTGCCAGATGCTGGCTGCAGCGTCGCCACTGACCACGCCGTTGTAGAGCATGGGAATGCTGGCGCAGCCGATCATCGTATCCAGCTGATTGCGCACCATGAAATCTGCCAGCGCGCTCCACAGCGCCATGATCACACCACCGTGCCGATGGTCGGGGTGCACGCAGCTGCGGCCCAGTTCCACCATGCGCGGGCGCAAGGTGCGCAGGCGGGTCAGGTCGAACTCTGTGTCGCTGTAGGTGCCGCCCACCCGCTTGGCCTGCGCCGGTGTGAGCACCCGGTAAGTCCCAATGACTTGCTGGCTCAGTGCATCGCGCACCAGCAGGTGCTCGCAGTAGTCGTCGAACAGATCAACGTCGTGGCCCGGGATGGGGGTCGTCAATCGAGCGCCCATCTCAGCCGCAAATACGTCGAATCTCAGACGTTGCGCCTGACGCACCTCGTCCTGGTGCCGTGCCCAGGAGACTTCAATCGCACCACGCTCTGGCACGGGCCTTGCAACGCCGGGAACAACACCCGGACGATGGCGCGCAAGGGCGCTAGCCGGTTCAGAAGGCACGGACAGCGTCAATTGGGGCAGCTCATTCATGGTGCAACATCTCCTTTTGGGGGGCCGACGTACACCCCAGCCCCTGCGCCGCAGTGTCGGGGGGGCTGGTGACGGGCACGTGTCCAAGCCGTGTCAGAACGATGACGAGCGCCGCCTGGACACAAGGGCCAACCCGGGCGTGCACGGGCGTTCCGCGCCTCCATAATCGACGCAGGAAACACACCGTGGCCTCTCTTGCCCCCTCCTCTACCCTTCGCCCCGCCATGGCTTCGCTGGTGGTGTTCTTGCTGGCCGCGGCCTGTGCGGGCGCGCTGGTATGGACCCTCGAACGGCAAGACCGTGCGCAACAACACACGCAAGTGGCTGACCTGGCGGGCGACCACGCCCAAGCCCTGCAACGGGCCATTGGCCTGGCCTTGTCGGCCAACAATGCGCTGGTGGCCCTGGTTCGGCAGGGCCAGGGCAGCGTGGCGCAGTTTGAAGACATTGGCACCCAGATGCTCCCCTTCTACCCCGGCATCGCCGCCATGGGTCTTTCTCCCGGAGGCGTAGTGCGGCAGGTGGTTCCGCGGGCGGGCAACGAAAATCTGATCGGGTTCGATCAGCTCAATGACCCGCGCCAGGGT
>JBCNOJ010000442.1:0-4140 GCA_039593925.1 Acidovorax sp. | reverse complement strand
AGCCGTTGAACACCGCCAGCACCCGCCCGCCCTGCGCCACATGCGCCTGCAGCAAGGGCGCCCAGTGCGCGCGGTGTTCGCGGCTCACCTGGCGCAGTTGCGGGCCGGTGGCCACCAACCAGCCGGGGAGCACGATGACATCCAGCACCGCCGGGCGGCCTTTGCTGTGCGGTGGTGTAGTTCCCCCATTGCCCAACCTGACTGTGTTGCGGGGCGCGGCAGTCTCATCTGGTTCAACCGCTTCAGGCAGCGCGGGGATGGGCACCGGCGCCACGCCCTCGTCCTGCAGGCTGCCCGGTAGCGTCAGCCAGTGCCAGCGCAGCGGTGTTTGCATAGCGCCTGGGCGCATGGCGGCCAGCAGGTTGGTGGCGCGCAGCGCGTCCACCACCGCCGCCGCCGTGCTGGCAATGCTGTGGGGCCCCCAGAGGATGCCCACGTGCAGGGCGTTGGCGGGGCTGACGGAGGCAGTGGGCGTGACGGAGGTAGCAGTGCTGCCAGCGCTTTCGGGCGGTGGCGTGCGTGTGGCGCTCATGGCGGCGATCTTGCCACCATTCGTGGCGGTATCGCCACCTCTCCAGCAGGTTACCCAGCAGTAGCATGACCGGGCGACTACAGCAACGTGCGGGCCACACACCGGCCCTGCGCGAAAACCCAACACCTCTGGAGACCCGACACCATGCACCCAGCACCCCTTGGCCTGCCACGCCCCTTCACTACCTTGCCAGCGGCCTGCGCCGCACTGTTCCTGGCCGGCTGCGCCAGCACCGGCAACACCCCCGGTACGACGGCGGGCAGCGACCGCAGCGTGACCATCCAGCGCACCACCTACGGCATTCCGCACATCACGGCACAAGACCCCGAATCGCTGGCCTACGGCGTGGCCTATGCCTACGCGCAAGACAACGTCTGCATGACGGCCGACCAGCTCGTCACCGCGCGCGGCCAGCGCAGCAGCACCTTCGGCGCCCAGACCATCGGGCTGCTGGGCCGCCGCTACATCCCCAATGCGCAGATCGACCTGTTCATGGCCGCGCACATGGACGACGCCGCGCTGGAGCGCGCCTGGGCCAAAACCAGTGCCGAAACGCAGGCCCTGGCGCGTGGTTATGTGGCGGGCTACAACCGCTTCCTGGCCGACAACGCAACCACCCTGCCCGATGCCTGCCGGGGCAAGCCATGGGTGCAGCCCATGACCCTGGCCCAGTACCGCCGGATGGCCGAGGTGGTGGCCGTGCAGGCCGGCATTGCCGCGCTGGCCGACGGCATGCTGGGCGCCCAGCCGCCTGCTGCAAAGGCGGCGCAGGCACCCGCCGCTGACGTGAACCTGGCCGATGCCGCCCAGGCGCTGCGCGATGTGGGCCTGCTCGATTCACCCCTGGGCTCCAACGCCTGGGCCTTTGGCAAGGACGTAACGGCCAACGGCAGCGGCATGCTGCTGGGCAACCCACACTTCCCGTGGAGCGGGCCCAACCGCTTCTACGAAATGCACCTCACCATGCCCGGCCAGATGGACGTGATGGGCGTGGGCATTGGCACCTACCCCATGGTCTCCATCGGCTTCAACAAGGACGTGGCCTGGTCGCACACGGTGTCCACCGGCAAGCGCTTCACCTTCTACGAATTGATGCTGGCCGAAGGCGACCCCACCACCTACCTGGTGGACGGCAAGCCCGAGAAGATGACCGCCCGCCAGGTCAGCGCCCAGATCCCCGGCCCCGACGGCAAGCTGCAGACGGAAGAGCACACGGTGTGGTCCACCCGCTGGGGCCCGCTGGTGGTGGTGCCCCGCGCGGGCCTGACCTGGAACGCAAAGACCGCCTACGCACTGCGCGATGCCAACACCGGCAACACCCGCATGATGGATGCGGCCCTGGCCTTTGCCCGCGCCCGCTCGGTGCAAGACCTGCACAAGGCCCACGCCAACCTGGGCCTGCCCTGGGTGAACACCCTGGCGGCCGACCGCAGCGGCCAGGCCATGTATGCCGACGTGAGCGTGGTGCCCGACGTGGACGCAGCCCAGCTCGCCCGCTGCACCCCCAGCCAGCCCGCCGCCGCGCTGCGCGCCGCTGCCGGCCTGGTGGTGCTGAACGGATCACGCGCTGACTGCGACTGGCGCCGCGACAGCGCATCGCCGGTGCCGGGGCTCATCCCCATCGGCCGCATGCCCGTGGCTTTCCGCACGGATTGGGTGCACAACAGCAACGACAGCTTTGTCTACACCCACCCCGGCCAGAAGTTCGATGGCATCTCGCCCATGGTGGGCGACACCAGCCTGACCCGGCCGCGCACCCGTGCCGGGCTGGCCGAGATTCCTGAAATGCTCGGCCGCGGCAAGGTCACACTGCAGGCCATCCAGGGCCAGTTGTTCGAGAACCGCAACTTCATGGCCCAGGTGGTGGTGCCCGACCTGCTGGCCGCCTGCGACAAGGCGCCCACGGCCGAATCACGCGACGGCTGCGCGGCCCTCAAAGGCTGGGACCGCCGCAACAACCTGGACGCACGCGGCGCCCACGTGTTCCGCGAGTTCTGGCGCACAGCGCGCAACATTCCCGGCGTGCACCGCGTGCCGTTCGATGCACAGCAGCCCGTGGCCACGCCCGCAGGCCTGAAGATGGACGACCCAGCCACCGCCGCCAAGGTGTGGGGGGCGCTGGACGGCGCGGTGAAAACCATCCGCAGCAGCGGCTTTGCGCTGGACGCCACACTGGGCAGCGTGCAGCGCCCGGACATCACCGAAGAGCCCATCGGCCTGCACGGCGGCGAGGAGTTCGAGGGCGTGCTGAACAACCTGGGCCGCCAGGAGCCCGCGCCGCTGAACGCCCGGGGCCTGCGCATCGACTACGGCACCAGCTATGTGCAGACCGTGACCTTCGACGCCAAGGGCCCGGTGGCCCAGGCTATCCTGACCTACGGCCAGTCCACCAACCCTGCATCGCCCCACGCCAATGACCAGATGCGCGAGTTCTCGGCCAAGCGCTGGCACACCCTGCCCTTCCACCGCGACGACGTGGTGAAGGCGCGCGTGGGCGAACCGCTGCGGCTGGTGCGGCCCTGATGACCTGCGGGCGCCGCCTTTTTACAGGGCGGTGCCTCGCAGCTCCAAGGCCACGTGCTGCAGCAGCATGATGGTCTTGCCATCCTGGATCGTGCCGTTGGCAATGCCCGCCAGGGCGTCGGCCAGCGGCATCTCAATCACCTCAATGTCCTCGCCCTCTCCCTCCAGGCCACCGCCGCTGAGGATGCGGTCGCCGGGTTCGTACTCCGCCACGAAGAGGTGCAGCTTTTCCGTCACCGAGCCCGGGCTCATGTACGCCTCGAACACCTTGCGCGGCTGGCGCACGCGGTAGCCGGTTTCTTCCTCGGCCTCGCGGCGGATGCAGGTTTCGGGGTCATCGCCGTCGAGCAGGCCTGCGCAGGTCTCGATCAGCAGGCCGTCGGTACAGCCGTTGAGAAAAGCGGGCAGCCGGAACTGGCGCGTGAGTACCACCGTGCTACGGCGCGGATCGAACAACAGCAGCGCAGCGCCGTTCCCCCGGTCATAAGCCTCGCGGCTCATCGTCTGCCATTGGCCGTCGCGCCTGCGCAGTGAGCAGGTGACCTTGCGCAGCACATACCACTTGTCGGAGAGCACCTGCACGTCCAGCAGCTTCACATGCTCGGTGCGGGCATTCAGCTCGGCGATGGGGACATCGGGCACGGGGCGGCTCATGCAAGGCTCCCTTTTGGCCGGCTTGGGTGGTGACATACGGCGGGCGCCTGCAGGAAGGCAGTGTGGTCTGGTGGTAAGTACATGGTTTTGACAAGATTGATTTACGCAATATCATGCACAAACATGCAACTTCGTGCAATCACCGGATTTAACCCTTCATGCTGACCACCCAACGCAAACAGCTGCTGCTGGCTCGACTTCTGCAAGACGGCCAGATCGTGGCCAAGGCCTTCAGCGAGGAGCTGGGGATCTCGGAAGACACCGTACGGCGTGACCTGCGCGAGCTGGCGGCCGAGGGCCGCTTGCAGCGTGTGCACGGCGGCGCCCTGCCCGCCTCGGCCGCCATGGGCAATCTGCAGGCGCGTGAGCAGCTGGCCCCCGATGACAAGCGCGCCCTGGGCCGCGCCGGGGCCGCGCTGGTGTTGCCCGGC
>JBCNOJ010000441.1:0-4142 GCA_039593925.1 Acidovorax sp. | reverse complement strand
TGATTTCGCAGGTGTAGGCCGCCACGTTGATCACCAGCGTCAGCAATGCCGCCGCAAACGCAGGCACCTTCCAGCCCAGGCTGGCGAGGCCAAAGAACACCAGGAACACCTGCACCAGCAGCGGCGTGTTGCGCAGCACCTCTACGTAGGCGCCACAGGCCTTGGCCACCCAAGGGGTGTGGCCGCGCCGGCCAATGGCCAGCAGCGTGCCGCCGACAAAGCCGAAGACGGTGGCGGGGAAGGACAGCAGGATGGTCATCCAGGCCCCTTCCAGAAACTGGGGCCAGTTCGCCAGCACGCTGGCAAAGTCGAATTCGTATTGCATGGAGCCGCAGCAGCGATCTAGCCCAGGCGGGCGGTGCAGGGCGAACGTCGGCGGAAGGAAGAAGGGCTATCAGGCATGGACTTGTCTCCTGAGCAGTCGGTCTGTGCCGCCGCAATCTAGGGTTTGTACTGATCGAATTTGATGCCTTTCGGCACCAAAGCTGCAGTGATACTATCCGCAGAATCCATCAAATACTAGCAAATGCAATGATGGATTTTGATTGATTTTTATGTCCAAACACCCCCGCATCCCAGATATCGCCCAGTTGTCCGGTGTCTCCACCGCCACGGTGGACCGGGTGCTCAACCATCGCGCGGGCGTACGCAGTGCCACCGTGCAGCGCGTGATGCAGGCGGCCATCAGCCTGGGTTATTTGCCGCAGGCAGAGGCGCACGCGACGCTGCAGGCCCAGCCGCAGCCCCTGCGCCTGATGGTGCTGATCCCCGAGGGCAGCAACCGCTTTTTGCAGATGCTGGGCGACGTGATCGGCTACGCGCAGGAGCACTGGGCGCCTTTCAACGTGCGCTGCCAGGCGGCCTACATCGAGAGCTTCAACCCAGATGCTTTGGCCAAAGCGCTGCTGCACCACGGCAAGCGCTGCGACGGCATTGCCTTCATGGCGCTGGAGCACCCCGTGGTGCGCGAGGCCGTGGCGCAACTGGCCGAACAGGGCGTGCCCACCGTCACGCTGATCTCGGACCTGTCGAGCTCGCGCCGGGCGGCCTATGTGGGCCTGGACAACCGCGCCGCGGGCCGCACCGCGGGCTACCTCATTGCCCGCTTCATGGGCCCGCTGGCGCACAGCCGCAACGCGCGTGTGGCGATGATCGTGGGCTCGCTGCGCTACCGTGCGCACGAGGAGCGCGAGGCAGGCTTTCTGCACCTGTTTGAAGAACAATTCCCTTTGGTGCAGGTGGTGGGTGTGCGCGAAGGCCAGGACGACGCCGAGCGCAACTACCAGCAGGCGCGCAGCCTGCTGGAGCAGCACCCGGACCTGGCCGGCATCTACAACATCGGTGGCGGCGCAGAAGGCATCGGCCGCGCCCTCAAGGAAGCTGGGCTGGAGCACAAGGTGGTCTTCATCGGCCACGGCCTCACACCCGACACCCGCGCGTTGCTGATCGACGGCACCATGGATGCGGTCATCACCCAGAACCCGCTCGGCGCGGTGATGAACTGCGTGCGTATCTTTGCCAACCTGCGGGACGGGCGGGACGCCACGAGCGGCGTGGAGGCCACTCGCAGCCAAGTCATCTTTCGGGAAAACCTGCCCTAGACAGTCTGGCCGACGGCGGGCCTACATTGCAGGCTTGGCAGCCTTCGGCAAGGGTGTGGGTGCGCTGCGGCGCCCGATCAGCATCACCCCCGCGAGCACCAGGGCCGCACCACCCATCTGCCACCACGTCAACGGTTCATCCAGCAGCCAGACACCAAAAAAGATCGTCAGGATGGGGCCTAGCGTGCCGATCAGCGCGGTCTTGGAGGCGCCGATGCGGCGGATCGCGGCCGAGGTCATGAACACCGGCAACACCGTGGAGAACACAGCCATGCCCAGCGCATGCAGGTAGACCGGCGCGGGCTGCACCAGCGCACCCGCAGGCTGCGACACCACAAAATGCAGCAGCGTGGCGCCCGTGGAGACCAGCATGGCCAGCGCTGTGAAGCGCGCCGCGCCCATGCGGCGTATGGCCGGCTCGCTGCCCGCCTGGTAGAACGCATACGACACGGCCGAGCCAAACACAAACCCTGCGCCCACCAACACGGCGTGCGAATCGCCCGCCACATGCAGGTCGTGTGCAAAGGCCAAGCCAATGCCCGCGTAGGACAACAACAGTGCACCCAGCTCCCGGCGAGATGCCCGCTTGCCCATGAAGAGCACGCCGATCACGATGGTGAGCGTAGGGTAGGTGAAGAGGATCAGCCGCTCCAGGCTGGCGGTGATGTACTGCAGGCCGATGAAGTCGAGGATGCTCGCGCCGTAGTAGCCCAGCAGGCCCAGTGCCACGATGGCCAGCCAGTCGCGGCCCGTCAGCGGGGCCAGGTTGCGGCTGGCGCGCCAGCCTACCCAGGCGAACACGGGCACCGAAAACGCCATGCGCAGGCACAGCAGGGTGACGGAGTCCACCGGCGCAGGCTGGGGTACGGCATAGGCCAGCTTCACAAAGATGGCTTTGAACGAGAAACCCAGCGCCGCGAGGATGGCGAGGGCGAGACCAAGGCGTTCGGAGGACCAGTTTTTCCAGGGCATGTGTCGGGTTGGCGCTTTTCGTACGGTTATGCCGAACGATTTGCGTACTTTGTATCGGGATGGTTGGCATCCTGCCTTTGAATGCTGCAAGGCACAATTGCTGATCCAGCAACCATGCGTTTGTTACTGACGAACGCCAGGGGCCCGCTTTGAACTACGACCTCACCGACCTGCGCCTGTTTGTCGCCATTGCCGAAGAGCGCAACCTCACACGCGGCGCCGCACGTGCCTACCTGGCGCCGTCGTCGGCCAGCCACCGGCTGCGGCGGCTGGAGGAGGCGCTGAACACGTCCCTGTTCGAGCGCCAGACGCGCGGTGTGGCGCTGACCCGTGCAGGCGAGGCACTGCTGCGCAACGCCCGCCAAGTGCTGGCCAGCATTGAGCAGATGCATGCCAACCTCTCGCCCTTTGCCACCGGCATTCGCGGCCATGTGAGCCTGTGGGCCAACACACATGCCACCCATACCTTTTTGCCGGACGACTTGGCGGGCTTTCTCAAGCGGCACCCCCAGGTCAGCGTGAGCCTGGAAGAGCGCACCAGCGCCGAAATTGTGGTGGCCGTGGCCAATGGCGAAATCGAGGTGGGCGTGCTGGCAGACAGCGGCACGGGCGCCGGGGTGGAGCTGGCGCCCTACCGGCAGGACCGCCTGGTGCTCATCGTGCCCGCAGGCCATGCACTGGCAGGGCGTGGCCGCGTGGGCTTTGCCGAGGTGCTGGACCAGGCCTTTGTGATGCTGCACGCGGGCTCGGCCATCCACACCTTCACGACCAATGCCGCCGCCGCGCTGGGGCGGCACCTGGATGTGCGCATTCAGGTGCGCAGCTTCGAGGCCGTGTGCCGCATGGTGGGCGCGGGCGTGGGTATCGGCCTGGTGCCCCGGGGCGCGGCCTTGCAGGTGGCGGGCCTGAGCGAGCCGCCGGTGCTGGTGGAGCTGGACGAACCGTGGGCGCAGCGCGACCTGCAGATTTGCGTGCGCAAGGGCGCGGTGCTGACGGGCTTCGCCGCAGCCCTGGTCGCGCACCTGCGCCAGGGCGGTGGCGCCGCTGCTGCCTGATTGCCTGTTTGCCTGTTTGCAGGATCAGCCTGCGGCAATCTCTACCTTGGCCCCTCCGGCCTGCAGCTTTTTGCGCAGCGCCTGTGGCGTGGCGGCGGGCACCACCAACGCGGCCAGTTCGCGCAAGGGGGCCACGCTGAACGGCGATGCCGTACCCAGCTTGTCGAGGGAGGCCAGCACCACTGTCTCTGCCGCCCGCTGGTGCAGGGCGCGCTTGACGGCGGCTTCCTCGAAGTCTCCCGTGGTCAGGCCGGCCTCGGCATGCACACCGGTCACGCCCATCAGGTACAGGTCGGCCCGCAACTGGCCTGCGGCCTCGACCACGCTGGCCCCCACATTCACCATCGAGTGGCGGAACAAGCGCCCCCCCAGCACCAGCACCTCCACTTGCGTGTGCGTAGCCAGCGCCACGGCTACGGCCGGGCTGTGCGTGACCACGGTAGCGCGCAAGTCCAGCGGCAGGTGCTGCACCACCTGCAGCGATGTGGTGCCTCCGTCCAGGATCACGACCTGG
>JBCNOJ010000440.1:0-4150 GCA_039593925.1 Acidovorax sp. | reverse complement strand
GGTTGAGGTGGTCGGGCCCGCACAGTTCAATCTGCGCGCATGGCTGACGCCGTTGTGGTCCGGGCTGGTGCTGCTGTGGTTTGGCTGGTGGGCCATGGCGCCTGCGCAGGCGCGTGGCGCTGCGGAGGTGGCCAACGCGTCTGCAGAGGGGGCCCGAACCATTTTGCCCACCGGCGGTGTGGCGGCCTGGTATGTGTTGTGCGGATGGGCACCGTTGGTACCCACTGCGGTGCTGTACGGGCTGCTGGCCTGGGCGGCGCGTCAGCCAGACTTTTGGGCCACTGACTGGGCAGGCAATGTCTTTTGGGTGATCTACGGCGTGCTCACGGTGTGGATGGTGGCCGCGCTGATTGCTGTCAGCGCACGGTTCATCCGGTCGTGGTGGCGCACGGCCGTTTACGCGGCCGCGCTGGTGGGGGTGATTGCGCTGGGCACATGGCAGTTTCCCGACCGGCCGTGGGAGTACGACGCTGCAGCGGCGCGCGCCCAGGCGGCACAAGCGGGTGAGGAGCCCGCTCAGGAGCCGG
Organism: Acidovorax sp.; assembly: GCA_039593925.1. Lineage (GTDB taxonomy): Bacteria > Pseudomonadota > Gammaproteobacteria > Burkholderiales > Burkholderiaceae_C > Acidovorax. Next base: position 3,623 of record JBCNOJ010000440.1, on the reverse strand, counting down.
TCCGCCTGTCACTCACCCAAGAGGTATTTGAAGCCCAGCAGCCCTTGCTGCAACAGCAACTTCAGGCCCTGGCGCCCGGCAAGCCGGGGGTGGCCAATGTCTACGGCCTGGTGTTTGCGCCGTACGCCGGTGAGGAAGTGTTTCGCCGCGAAAGCACCATGGTGAGTGGTGTGCTGCAAGAGCGGTTCGACGCGCAGGGCCGGGTGATCCACTTGCTCAACCACGCCGAGACCGCGGCCACCCACGCCTGGGCCACGCCGCAGAACCTGCAGCGTGCCATTGCCGGGCTGGCCGAGCGCATGGACCGCGACAACGACATCCTCGTGGTCTACATGACATCGCACGGCGCACGCAACCACGAGCTGGCCGCCGCCCACTGGCCGCTGAGGGTGGCGCCTGCCACGCCCGAGATGCTGCGCGCAACGCTGGACGAGGCTGGCATTCGCCACCGCGTGATTGCGGTGTCGGCCTGTTATTCGGGCGGCTGGATCGAACCTCTGGCCAACGACAACACGCTGGTGATGACCGCTGCCGACGCCACCCACACCTCCTACGGTTGTGGCACGCGCTCCGAGCTCACCTTCTTCGGTCGCGCGGTGTTTCATGAACAGTTGCGGCGCACCCATTCGTTCAAGGAAGCATTTGACAAGGCCGTGCCGCTGATTGCCCAGCGCGAGGTTGAGGCTGGCAAGGCCGATGGTTTCTCCAATCCGCAAATCCACGTGGGCCCGCAGATCGAGCCCGTGCTGTGGGCACTGGAGCAGCGTCTGGCCAAGGGGGATCCACAGCCCGAACCGGCCGCGCTGGAGGAATCGGCGCCGAGCGGCGCCGGGCAAGCCAGGCCCTGAGGGCGCAGATTCACCCGTCTGTACGCCGCCAACACCCCACAACCCGCCAGCCCGTTCACTTTCGGCTAAGGTCCGCGCCATGAATCTGTCCTTTCTACGACTTGGCTGGCGCACGCTGCTGCGCGACCTGCGGGCGGGCGAGCTGCGGCTGCTCATCGTGGCCGTGACACTGGCGGTGGCGGCGCTCACCTCGGTGGGTTTCTTTGCCGACCGGCTTCAGGGCGGGCTGCAGCGCGACGCCTTGCAATTGCTGGGTGGAGATGCCGTGGTGGCCAGCGACAACCCCACGCCAGCCCGCTTTGTGGACAAGGCCCGGGACCTGGGCCTGCAGGCCGTGACGACGCTGGGCTTTCCCACCATGGGCCGCGCGGGCGATGCGCAGGGTGGCGCCAGCAAGCTCGTGGCGCTCAAGAGCGTGCAGCCCGGTTACCCGCTGCGCGGCAATCTCACCGTGGCCGATGCCCCGGGCGCCGTGGATACACCCACGCGCGACATCCCCGCGCGCGGTGAAGTCTGGGTGGACGCGCCGCTGCTCGAATCCCTGAACCTTGCGATGGGCGACATGCTGCTGCTGGGCGATGCGCAGTTGCGCATTGCCCGGATCATCGTGCTCGAGCCCGACCGCGGCGCGGGATTCATGAGTTTTGCGCCCCGCGTCATGGTCAATGAGGCCGATTTGCCAGCCACCGGGCTTGTGCAGCCCGCCAGCCGGCTCACCTACCGTTTCGCGGTCATCGGCCCGGCGGCAGCCGTCAAGGCCTTCAACACCTGGGCCACGGCCGAACTGAAGAACCCCGAGGTGCACGGCGTGCGTCTGGAGTCGCTCGAAAGCGGCCGCCCCGAAATGCGCCAGACGCTGGACCGCGCGCAGAAATTCCTGAGTCTCGTCGCGCTGCTGGCCGCGCTGCTCTCGGCCGTGGCCGTGGCCCTGGCTGCGCGCGGCTTTGCGGCCGAACACCTCGATGCCTCGGCCATGCTGCGCGTGCTGGGCCAAAGCCAGCGCACCATTGCCGGCGCCTACACCACCGAGTTCGCGCTGGTGGGCCTGTTTGCCAGCACCTTGGGTGTGGTGCTGGGCTACGCGGTGCACTACGTGTTTGTGCTGCTGCTGGCCGGCCTGGTGGAATCGGCCCTGCCGGCCGCCAGCCTGTGGCCTGTGGCGTTTGGGCTGGGCATGGGGCTCACGCTGCTGTTTGCGTTTGGCCTGCCGCCCGTGCTGCAGCTGGCCCAGGTGCCGCCGCTGCGCGTGATCCGGCGCGACGTGGGCGGGCTCAAGCCCGCATCGCTGGCCGTGCTGGCCGTGGGCATCGCAGGTTTTGCCGCGCTGCTGCTGGCGGTGAGCAGCGACGTGAAACTGGGACTCATCGCGGTGGGCGGGTTTGCCGGCGCGGTGGCGCTGTTTGCAGGCCTGAGCTGGGTTGCTGTGAAGCTGCTGCGCAAAAGCGTCAATGAAGCCACCGCACCGCGCTGGCTGGTGCTGGCCACGCGGCAGATTTCTGCCCGCCCGGCGTATGCGGTGGTGCAGGTCAGCAGCCTGGCCGTGGGCCTGCTGGCGCTGGTGTTGCTGGTGCTGCTGCGCACCGACCTCATCAGCAGCTGGCGCAATGCCACGCCGCCCGATGCGCCCAACCGCTTTGTGATCAACGTCATGCCCGATCAGGCCGACGCGTTTCAGCAGGCGCTCAAGGGCAGCGGTGTGGGCAACTACGACTGGTACCCCATGATCCGCGGCCGCCTCATCGCCGTGAATGGCAAAACGGTGGGCCCCGACGACTACACCGACGACCGCGCCAAGCGCCTGGTGGACCGCGAGTTCAACCTCTCCAACGCCACCGAGGCGCCCCTGCACAACCAGGTGGTGGCCGGTGCCTGGACGCCGGGCGAGGAGGGTGCCATCAGCGTCGAGGAAGGCATCGCCGAAACGCTGCGCCTGAAGCTCGGCGACCGCCTCCAGTTCGACATGGGCGGCGTGCAGAACGAGGCACGCATCACCAGCCTGCGCAAGGTGGACTGGGGCTCCATGCGGGCCAACTTCTTTGTGATGTACCCGGTGGCCGAGGTCAAGGATGCGCCGGTCACCTACCTGGCGGCCTACCGCGCGCCCGAGGTCAACGGCTTCGACAACGCGCTGGTGCGCCAATTTCCCAACATCACCAACGTGGACATGGGCGCCACCATTGCGCAGGTGCAGCGCGTGCTGGAGCAGGTGATCCGCGCGGTGGAGTTCCTCTTCGCCTTCACCCTGGCGGCCGGGCTGGTGGTGCTGTTTGCCGCCGTCACCGCCACGCGCGAGGAGCGCGCGCGCGAATACGCCATCATGCGCGCCGTGGGCGCCCAGGCCAGCTTGCTGCGCCAGGTGCAGCGCGCTGAACTGGTGGGCGTGGGCTTGCTGGCGGGTTTCCTGGCCAGTGCCGTGGCCGTGGGTGTGGGCTGGGGCCTGGCGCGCTACGTGTTCGACTTTGTCTGGACGGCAACACCTTGGGTGCCCTTGGCAGGCGCTGTGGCAGGCGCTGTGCTGGCGCTGGCGGCAGGCTGGTGGGGCTTGCGTGAAGTGCTGCTGCGCCCCGTGGTGGACACCCTGCGCCGCGCAGCGGAATGACAGGTGAAGTCGCCGCTCGGTAGTCCTTTGCTTTTAATTTGATAGCTGCTAGCGCTTATTGGATAAGCGCTGGAGCCTGTTTTTGCCATGAATTCTGAAAACACTGCTGCCGATGGCGCCGCCCCCGCCCCGGCTACCACGCCCTTTGAATGGATCGGCGGCGAGGAGCGCGTGCA
>JBCNOJ010000044.1:0-17411 GCA_039593925.1 Acidovorax sp. | reverse complement strand
GCTCACGGCCCAGCAAGCGGCCTTGTCTGCCAACCGCAATCTGGTGACGCGTGCCTTGGGCGTGGAGCCCAATGTCATGATGGAAGTGAACGAGTTCCAAGTGGCGCCCAATGATCTGTTTCTGATGTGTTCGGACGGGCTTACCGACATGGTCTCCGACACAGACCTTGCCGAAATGGTGCGCAGCCCGCTGCCATTGGAGGAAAAAGCCACACTGCTCATCGACACCGCCAACGCAAACGGCGGTCGTGATAACGTCAGCGTGCTGCTGGTGCAGGCCGCTGCGGGAGGCAAGAAACGCGGCCTCATGTCCCGATTATTAGGAGCCGCCTGAGCGGCCCCAACTACAACAAATCATCACATTCAGGAGTGGATCATGCCCAAAATGATCGTTTCAATCGACGGGGTCGTCATCAAGGAAGTGCAGTTGACAAAGGAGCGGACCACCTTGGGCCGCCGTCCATACAACGACATCGTGATTGACAACCTCGCCGTGAGCGGTGAGCACGCCGTGATCCACATGACGGGCCAAGACGTGGAGATCGAAGACCTGGGCAGCACCAATGGCACCTACGTCAATGCCAAGGCGGTCAAGCGGCAGGAACTGCGCAACGGCGACACGGTGGAAGTGGGCAAATACAAGATCCGCTTCCTTAACGAAGCCGACGGTCAGAACTTTGAGAAGACCATGATCTTCAAACCGGGCATGGCTCCGCCGCTCGGTACCGCATCCCGGCCCGCGCCGCTCGCTGCCGCGCCGGCTCCTATTTCCGCCGTAATCCGCGTGATGTCAGGCGCTGCTGCAGGGCGCGAAGTGTCGTTGCTGAAGGTGGTGACAACCATCGGCAAGCCTGGTGTGGCAGTTGCTTCCATTACGAAGCGGCACCAAGGGTTTGTGCTTGCGCATGTCGAAGGGCCTGGAATGCCAATCCTGAACGGGTCGGCCATCGGCTCATCGCCCGTGCCGCTCAAGCATGGGGACCGGCTGGAGCTTGCTGGCACGGAAATGCAGTTCGAGCAAAGCTGAGTCACTCGGCGCGTTGACTTCGCCGCGGTTGTTGCACTAAGCGCATTCAGCCTTGCTTCGTTGGTAAGCACTGTTCGCCATACGCACGGAACTTGATCGATGCGGCGGCAGTTCACGACTCTTTTTCGGCAGCGTTGGCGGCGCATCGGCATCACGCTGCTTCCGCTGCTGTTTGCGCTCCTGCACATCTCAGGTGTTCTTCACCTCCAGGTTCTGGAGCGATTGGACAACATCATCTATGACACCCGGCTTCGGGCCACCATGCCACGGACGCTGGATGAGCGCATCACCATCGTCGACATTGACGAGAACAGTCTGGAGCGCATCGGTCAGTGGCCATGGGGCCGCGACAAGCTGGCGACGCTGTCCCGCGAACTCTTCGAGCGGCAACAGGTGGCAGTCGTGGGATTCGATGTCATTTTTGCGGAGGCCGATGGCAGCTCAGGCCTCGGCAATCTTCAACGGTTAGCGCAAGGACCGCTGAAGTCACAGCCCGGCTTTGTCGAGCAACTGCAGCAACTGGCACCCTCACTCGACTACGACGGGCTTTTTGCCCAATCCCTATCAGGCAGGCCTGCAGTTTTGGGTTTTTACCTTACCAGCGACCGAGACGGGCGCGCCCGCGGCAGCTTGCCGCCCCCCGTACTGCGAGCAGAAGCACTGAGGGGCCTGCCACTGCAGGCGACCTCCTGGAACGGTCACGGCGGGAACATCAGCGTGCTCGCACAAGCGGTTCCGACAGCTGGCTTCTTCAACTCCATCACCGACGAGGACGGCGTAGTTCGCTCCCTGCCACTACTGGCGGAGTACCAAGGGCAGTACTACGAATCGCTCGCTCTGGCAGTCTTTCGAGCGCTGCTTGGCCCATCACAGGTGCTGCCGGGATACGCGCACGCGGAGCCAGAGGGTACGTATGACACGCTCCAGAGCATCATCGTGCGCCAGGATGGAAGGTCTTTGGCCATTCCGGTTGACGAGCGCCTGACAACATTGGTCCCTTTCCGAGGCCCAGGAGACGTTTCAGGCGGCTCTTTTCGCTACGTCTCTGCCTCTGATGTTCTGCAAGGAAATTTACCGCCCGGCAGCTTACGGGATCAACTCGTGCTGGTCGGCTCCACAGCCCCAGGCTTGCTTGACCTGCGCGTTACCCCTGTAGGGCGCACGTACCCAGGGGTTGAGACCCATGCCAACGTACTGTCGGCATTGCTGGATGGCAAAAACATTGTTCGCCCAGATTACGCAAATGGTTTCGACGTGCTGCAGCTGCTGTGCGCAGGCTTTTTGCTGGCAGTCACGCTGCCGCTGCTTGCAGCCGGACCTGCCGTCGCGCTGAGCATTGGCGTGATCGCTGCACTGACAGCGATCAACTTTTGGTTGTATGCGTCGCACGGCTTGGCTCTACCGCTGGCCACTGCCATCGTGATGTCCGTGCTGGCTTTCGCCCTCAACATGGTTTATGGGTACTTTGTAGAGAGCAAGTCCAAGCGGGAGCTGGCGGCGCTTTTCGGAACGTACGTGCCCCCTGAACTGGTCGATGAAATGGTGAAAGAGCCAGAGAACTACAGCATGGAGGCCGCCAACAGGGAGCTGACGGTCATGTTCTGCGACATACGCGGATTCACAGCCATGTCGGAAACCATGGAGCCTCTGCAGTTGCAGGCATTGCTTAACGAAGTGTTCAGCCGGCTCACCCAAATCATCCGCGCACAGCGCGGCACCATCGACAAGTACATGGGCGACTGCGTGATGGCCTTTTGGGGCGCGCCGGTACCCACATCCGATCACGCCAACTTGGCAGCGAACGCGGCATTGGGCATGGCCGATGCGGTCGGCCAGATCAACCGGGAACACGCGACCCGCGGCCTGCCGCATATCGGCATCGGCATCGGCCTGAACACTGGCACCATGTGCGTGGGCGATATGGGCTCAGACATTCGCCGCAGCTACACCGTGATAGGCGACGCAGTGAACCTGGGCTCGCGCCTGGAGGGCCTTTCCAAGACCTATGGCGTGGAGATCGTAGCCAGCGAAACTACTCGCGCGCAAGCCCCCCAACACGGCTGGCAGGAGTTAGACCGCGTGCGCGTCAAGGGCAAGGCCCAGGCCGTGGGCATCTACACCCCGTGGGGGTCTGTCCCTGAAGAAGCCAAGGCATCTTGGGAGCAGTTCTTGGCCGCTTATCGCGCGCAGAACTGGCCCGCCTGCCGGAATCTACTGCAGCACCAGGGCCTGCTGCAAGCATTCAATTCCACGCTGAACGCCCTGTATACCCAGCGCGTGGCAGATCGGGCAGTGATACCCTACGATCCCGACTGGGACGGCACCACCAACTTTGACAGCAAATAACCCCCTCATTCCCTTGCAATTGCGCGTACTAGGCTGCTCGGGCGCCATCGCCCAGGGTTGCCGCACCACCTCCTTCCTGCTGGACGACCACATCCTGGTGGACGCGGGTACTGGCGTGGGCGACCTCACGCTCGATGAAATGCAGGCCATCGATCATGTCTTCCTGACCCATTCGCACCTGGACCACATCGCCGCGTTGCCCTTGATGCTGGACGCCGTCTCGTCGCGCCGCGCCTCCCCAGTCCAGGTGCATGCCCTGCCCGAAACGCTGCAAGCTTTGCGCCAGCACGTCTTCAACAACTTGATCTGGCCCGACTTCACCCGCATTCCCTCCCCCGAAGCGCCCTTTTTGCGCATGCAGCCCCTAGCTGTGGGCGACCTGCTGACCGTGGCGGACACCATGCTGGAAGTGCTCCCCGCCCGCCACAGCGTGCCCGCCGTGGGCTACGCCGCGCGCGGCGCCACCGGCTGGTGGGTTTACAGCGGCGACACCAAGGGCCAAACCCCCAGCTTCTGGAACCGAGTGAATGCCCTGCATGAAACGCAGGGGGGCGTTGCCGCACTCTTCATCGAAACCGCCTTCAGCAACCGCGAACAGGAACTGGCCCGCAAAAGCCAGCATCTTTCTCCCGCTACCCTCGCCCGTGAACTCACGGCGCTGCCGTCCGGAGGGCCCCGTTTTCCGATCTACATCACCCATGCCAAGCCGCAGGAAAGTGGGCTCATCATGCGCGAGGTGGTAGCGCTGGGAGCAGGCGCGTTTGAACTCATTGATCTGCAGAAGGTCAAGGCACTTCACATCTAGCAGCTCTGCGGTGTTGCTTGAAATTTGATACGTTCTGGCACCCGTGTCACATGCACCGAAGCCGAAAAATAGCCATCATCGCTTGCGAGTTGCGCGCGGGTTTCGAACAATTTCGGCTAACAAATATGTCGCGATGTGTGCATGTGTCGGCTTAGTCCCTGACCATTGAGGGGCCACAGCCCCTTTTGCAGACACGTTCTGCATTGGCATGAAAGCTGCTGCACAACGCTTATCCCGGGGGCGCCGCCTGCGGGTGTTGTTCACTCTCTACCTCGAGGAGAAATTTATGAAGCGTTCCATTCAAAAGGGTTTTACCCTGATCGAATTGATGATCGTGGTTGCGATCATCGGTATCTTGGCGGCCGTGGCGCTGCCTGCTTACCAAGACTACACCAAGCGCGCCAAGCTGTCGGAAGTGATCCTGGCCGCATCCTCTTGCCGCACGTCCATCACGGAAACCATTCAGTCTGCGAATAGCGCTGCCGTTGGCGTTGCGGCCAATGACTGGGGTTGCGAAGTCTCCGCCGGCAGCGGCACCAAGTACGTAAAGTCCATCGCAACGGACGCCAATGCCAAGATCACTGTTACGGCCCAAGGCCTGAACGATGCAACCATCGATGACAAGGTGGTGACCCTGGTACCTCTTATCGGCACCACGCCGTTTAATCCGGCTACTGATGGCGGCAAGGCCGTTACCGCATGGCGCTGCGGCGACCGCACTACCGACCTGACGACTGTTCCTGCTAAGTTCCTGCCCGGTTCTTGCCGTGGTTAATAACGGACATCCCTTCGTTTAAAAATGCCCCGCAAGGGGCATTTTTCATTCCTATGCTTGCACTTTTCGGCTGGCTGTTTTTCTTGCTGGCGTGGATTCAGCCGCACCATTTTCGCCCTTGGTTGAACTTCTATGCTGAAGCACTGGCGATCATGGGCGTCAGCCTCCTCGTCTTGCATCAGATGGTGATCTGGCGCACCGCCAACAGTTATGTCCTGCCACGTGTTGCGGGGGTCATTGGCCTGATGGCCGCTTTACCCTGGCTTTACTATTCTTGTGGAATCGGCTTCTTTTCTGGAGATGCCGTGATTGCCTGCATGTTCTTACTCGCATTCGCTATGGCGGTGGCCTTGGGGTGTGTTTACACGGGCCCATCTTCTCAATCAATCGAGAATCTGAAGGCTTTCTTTTATGCCACCTGGATCGCCGCCATGATTTCGGCGGCCGTTGGCATCGTTCAATGGCTGAGCTTGGCCGAAATGTTCGGAGGCATGTATGTGGTTCAAACGGACGTGGACGACCGTGCCCACGGCAACATGGGACAGCCGAACCAACTGGCCACCCTCCTGCTGATGGGGGCTGCTGCGCTAACTTGGCTGCATGAAAACGAACGCAAACGCATCGGCCCTTGGGGCTATGGTTTTGCAATGGGATTTTTGGCGCTGGCACTGGCGCTGACCCAATCAAGAACAGGCATTGTGAGCGCGAGTCTTGTCGTCATGTGGCTCGGCTGGAAAAATAAAAATCAGCCAGAACGTGTCAGACCTTGGCAATTGGTCGTTTGGCTGGCCGTTTATTGGATGATTCTGCACATGGTGCCCTGGGTACAGGACGCACTGCTGATGTCGGAGGCGCGCAATACCAGCCTGACGCGGGACAATGGCCGGATCATCATGTGGAAGCAGGTGGCGGCGGGCATGATGGAATCGCCATGGTTTGGCTATGGCTGGAACCAGACACCCACGGCACATGCCGCAGGCAGCATTGCCTACCCAGGCCATTTGACATTCACCAACGCCCATAATGTGATGGTGGATATCATTGCCTGGACGGGCATTCCGGTCGGAATGGCATTGATAGCGGTGTGCGTATATTGGGCAATTTCGCGCATGCGCTTCGCTAGTGATTCCAATGCCGTGTATGCCATGGCAGGCATCATTCCAATTGCTACACACAGCATGTTGGAGTATCCATTTGCCTATGCTTATTTTCTGGTGGCTGCGGGATTTTTTATCGGCATTGTGGAAGGATCTTATCCACGAACGAAGGATTTCAGGCTGAAACGGATGGTCGCGGCGCCATTGATGGCGGTTTTTCTGCTCACGGGTGGTCGGGCGGTATATGAATACATGCTCGTTGAAGAGGATTTCCGCGTCGTGCGGTTCGAGAATCTGCGTGTGGGGAAAACACCCGCCGACTACGTGCCGCCACAAAATATCTGGCTGTTGTCGCAAGAGGGCACGATGCTCAATGCGGCACGAATGAAGGCCAAAAGGGGAATGACACCCGAAGAGTTGGAAGACTTGCGCATGGCGACACTGCGGTTTCCCTATGGCTCACTAGGCCTGAGGTACGTGATGGCCCTGGGGCTCAATGGTGACCCGCAGGGCGCAACGCGCTTCATGCGGATTATTTATGGAATGTATGGGCCAGGGTACTACCGAGCAGCAGTAGTAGTGTTGCGCGAGTTCCAGGCCAAGGAGTTTCCTGAACTTTCCGCCATTGAAACGCGATGAACCATTGGATAGTCCGTCTTCACGCCAGCGCCTTGCATCTGTGCATCAGCCTGGCGGTAGCGGCCCTGGCCGCTCTGCTGGTGTTCGGTCTGTGGTATCCCTACCCTTATCGAGAGATCTCGGGTGGGCGCGATCTGTTCGCTCTGCTGGTCGCGGTGGATGTGGTCATGGGTCCGTTGATCACCTTTGCCATTTACAACCGCGCCAAGCCCCGCCATTTACTGGTCATGGACTTCGTGGTGGTCGGCACCATCCAGTTGTCGGCGCTGGGCTATGGCCTATGGACGTTGTTCGAAGCGCGCCCGGTGCATCTGGTGTTCGAGTATTCACGCCTGAGCGTGGTGCATGCAGTGGATGTGCCGCCGGAACTGCTGGCCAAGGCACCGCCTGAATTGCGTGTTTTGCCTGTGACTGGCCCCACTACCCTGGCGCTGAGGCCCTTCAAGGATGCGCAGGAGCAGCTTGAAGCCACCATGGCCGCTATGGGCGGGGTGCCCCTCGCTGCGCGCAGCGATTTGTGGCAGCCCTACCAAGCTTCGAAAGCGGCCGTATTGGAGGCGTCCTTGCCGGCCTCGGAGCTTCGAGCGCGCTTTCCAGAAGAAGCCAGCAGAATCGACCATGCCATAGCCGACATAGGCCGGTCCATTGCGGACCTGCGCTATCTGCCCTTGGTTGGCCGCAACCAGGCGTGGACGGCATTGATTGATCCTGAGACGGCAGAACCCATGGGCTTTCTGCCGCTGGACTCGTTCTGACGGCAAGGAGGATTGCCGTGCGCGCCACTATTCATATGCCATTGCTTTGAGAAGCATGCGCTGCATCATGTAAATACCGCTGGCCTGAACCTTGTCGCCGTATTGCTTCTCCATATGCAGCAGTGCCTGCCAATCCGCCTTGTGCGCCATGGCGAGCATGAGGTTGGACAAGGCGAGCTGATCGAATTCGCGGCGGACAATGGCATTGCCGGGCGGGTTGTCAAACCATTCCTTTGCGCCTTTTTCCATCTGCCCATAGTCACGTTGCGCCACGGACTCCAGCAATGCAAACACACGGATGAAGTCCGGAGTTAAGCCCTGGGCGCAGCGCAGCCAAGTTGGCTTGATCCATACGCCTTGCAACATAGGAGCGGTCAAATAGGTGATGGTGCGCTCGGCCAGCAGGTGCAGGTCTCGTGCAAATGCCTGCTGCTGGCTGTCGGTCCAAGGCTTGCCGCAGGTTGGAGCGGCATCTTGCAACAGGACAGGAAGGTTCAGCCAATCGACGTTCAGATCCTTGAATGCGACAGGGTCCAGGGGCTCACCACGCAGCCTGCGCAGCAGCGCATGGGCGTTGCGGGTGCTCATGTCCGGGGTGTACAGCGCCAGCATCGATGGCAATGTATTTTCGGAGAATGGCTTGCGAATACCTAACGCTTCAAGCATCGGGGGGCCGTCATCGGGCAGGACGCGCAGCGTGCCCGCATCCATGCCCTGGAAGCGAGTCTTGGGTGCATGCAGCCCAAGCACGGGAAAATAATCCGAATTCACTGGCATGCCACTGTAGAGCCGACCGAAGGCACGGAGAACACGGGCATCCGCCACCTTGCGAAAATTCAAATGCTCTGCCGAGAGGATTCCAATACGGTTCAGGTCCGCGGCCAAAGGTCCGTTAGCAAGTCTCTGAAAATCGGGTTCCCCCACGGGGCCATCCGGTCTGGCGACGATCAACAGATCGGAGTTGTTGGCAAGCCAAGCCCCATAGTCCTTGAATGCCGGGGTGAGTGAATTCAAGATCGAGCCAATGAGCGGCTCATTGATTTCATATAAATGGACCCACTGCACGAACAGCCCATTCTTGTTCAGGTGACTTGGAACACGCTGATAGAACTCTTGGGTAAACAGAGATCCAACGCCGCTAATCCAAGGGTTGGATGGCTCGGAGATGATCAGGTCGTACTTTTCCTTTTGTGCCGCGAAATGCGCCTTGGCGTCATCGATGACGATGTGGGAACGCGGATCGTCATATGCCCTGGCGACTCGTTTGCCATAGACCCGGGCGCCCTCCACCATTACAGGCTCTATTTCCACGGTGTCTACTTGCTGCAGGCGTTTGTCTCCCAGCAAGGTGTGGGTGGTGAGGCCGGAGCCGAAACCAATGATGCCCGCCCGTTCGGGGTTGTCGTGCAGAGCGAGGGGAAGGGCGCCCAGCAAGACCATCGTCGGTTCGTCGGGGGATGGCGGGGCGGCTTCGTCCATTCGCAAGCCCGCATCCGGCTTGCCATTGGTGGCAATGACCACGGTTCCCCAGGGATGCGCCGTCACCGATACGCTGGCCGTCTTTCCGTCGCGCATGAAGACGACATTGCTGCTGCGGTCCACCTTCGCATTACCGTGCCGAAATACCCCCGAAGCCAATTGCATGGGATCGAACGGAATTCGGATTGCAACGATGAGGGCCAGCGCTGAGATCCCTGCGGCCACGGCAAAGCGCAGAGTTGCGCGCTGGCTGTCGGCTTGCAAGCGCAGCAGAACCAGTCCGATCGCCAGATCCAGCAGAGCGGCAAGACATAAAGCCAGCTTGAGCCCTAACGCAGGTATCAACAGATGGATTGCTGCGATGACGCCAACGATGGAACCCAGCGTGTTCCAGGCATAGACGCGGCCAATCGCGCGCTCACCTTGCCCGGCACGCAGCAGGGTCACCGTGAACAGCGGCAATGTGGTGCCAGCAAAGAAAGCTGCCGGAAGCATGATGGCAATGGCAATCGCGGCGGTGCCCAGATTGAATAGCATGTAGCCGCCATCCGTCTTAGCCAACGCCTGCATCAGCCAGCCTACCCAGGCAAAAGCATTGGCATACACCCCGAGTGAGACCAGCGCCGCAACGCCCATACAGACCTGCATCCAGCCAATGAGGCGCAATGGCGATTCAACGCTATCTGCTCGCCCGCGTACCCACAAACCGCCCAGCGCGATCCCTGCAATGAAGGACGCCAGCATCAACTCGAATGCATGCATGGTGCTGCCCACGGCCATGCTGAGCATGCGAATCCAGATGATCTCGTATGCAAACGACGCGGCACCCGACAGCGCCGTGCCCAGCAAAACCAGCCGCAGCAGAGGATTGCTACGCAAACTCTGACTTTGTCGCGTATAGGTCGTGATGGCCTGCACAGGGTGCGGCTCCGGGTCTCGCGCCAACCACAAGGCCAGCGCTGCGACGGCGAAATTCAGCACGCCCGCAGTCACCATCGCGCCCGGCAACCCTACCCACGGAAGCAGCACAAAGACGGCCACTAGCGCACCGATGGCAGCGCCGATGCTGTTGGTGAAATACAGCCCGCCCAGCAGGCTGCCCTGGCTCTTGGGGAAACGCCGGATGAGGCCGCCGCTCATCAGCGGAAATGTCATGCCTAACATGATGGTCTGCGGCAGGATCAGCAACGCGGCGACCACCCAGCGCACCAGATACACCATCCACGGATCGCCTAAGGTCGGTATCAGCGTGTCATAACTGAACTCGGCCACATGCGTGAATATCCAATGGAAAGCCAAACCCAAGGCCCCAATGATGGCCTCAACCAAGGCATAACCACGTATCAGGTTCCGCCAACGCTGGCCAGCACGTGCAATCCATGCAGCGCCAGCGGCCATTCCCCCCATGAAGATCGCCAATACCAGTGCTTGCGCATATGCGGCATGTCCTAGAAAAAGACCCAGGTAATGAGACCAGATTGATTGATAAATCAACCCCGCTAAGCCGGACAAGGTAAAAATAGCAAGCAGCCAGAATTGGTTCTCGCTATTCTCTTCAGTGCTCATCGATGGAAGTTCCGGAATATGGGTTGTGAAGGGTTGCAGGGCATGTCAGGCCGACAAATCATGCAGAGAGCGGCTACGAATCTTACATGCCCTTGCTTACAGCCAATACAGCACCGACCAACGTGCAAAATGGAGTGGGCTCGGTGCTAAAGGAATGCAGTGGCAAAACCATTAAATGCAATCCATTGGAGCTAGGCCCCTACGCCTCCCTACTCCCCCTAAGCCTCGCTACTAACCGCGCGCTCGATTCCATGCCTTTGTCGCGAACAAGCGCGTGAGCGCCAGGGGAAATGGCACAGAGAATGAGGGCCGCAGGCCTTTTTAGCCGCCATGATGACCGCGATGCGAGTCACGCCCAGCACAGCGCCCTACGGCGATGCTGCATATGCAGGTGTTGTTTAAACCCGAACTATCCGGTTGGTCCTGCCAAAGCTGCAATACCTCTTCCACCTGCGCTCAATACTTGCGCAAGGCAGTCAGGTAAATGGCGGAATGAAAAGGTGGGGCATGTGCGGCATTTGGCAGTTACGTGAGTTTGGGGCAAATACCGTCGGTCTATCCCCAGATGGACATACAGCCTGTCACCTGTCTATTTGGGACGTTCTGCGCGCAGCATGAGGCTTGCTGATTTGCCGCCGCGCTTCTCCAAAACCCGCACAGCGCCAATTTCCATCCCCTTGTCCGCCGCCTTGCACATGTCGTATACCGTGAGCAGCGCCACCTGTACAGCCATCAGCGCCTCCATTTCCACCCCTGTCTGACCCACGGTTTCGACGGTGGCAGTGCATTGAACTGCGCCGTCTGCGGGCACCAGTTCGAACTCAACGGCCACGCGCGTCAGCGCCAGGGGGTGGCACAGGGGAATCAGTTCGCTGGTCTTCTTGGCGGCCATGATGCCCGCGATGCGGGCCACGCCCAGCACGTCGCCCTTTTTGGCGGTGCCGCCTTCAATGATCGCCAGCGTGGCGGGCTGCATGGTGATGCGCCCGATGGCGACTGCGATGCGATGGGTGGAGGGCTTGGCGCCGACGTCCACCATGTGGGCCTGGCCTTGGGCATCGAAATGGGTGAACAGAGTGGTCATGATGGCGCGGAGCAACGAAACATTCGGCGTAGCAGGGCATCATACGGGCATATCACGGTGTTTGACCACATGCCCAATTTCAAGCCCTTTTGGCCTCTAGCGCTTATTTTTCGGGTGCTGACAGCTTCTCTATTGATAGCATTCTCGGCATTGGCCCAGCCCGCGTTGCCCACGCTGGGCGACGGCTCCGACCTCACAACCAGCGAGGAACGCCGCCTGGGCGACCGCATCATCCGCGAGCTCTACCGCGATCCGGACTACATCGACGACCCTGTCATCCACGAATACGTGGAGGGCCTGTTCCAGGCGCTTATGAACGCGGCCAGGGCGCGCGGCGAACTGTCGCCTGAGCTGGACGAGCGCTTTGCCTGGGAAATCCTGCTCGGTAAAGACCGCACGGTGAACGCCTTTGCACTCCCCGGGGGCTATCTTGGCGTTCATCTGGGCCTGATCGGCGTGGTCGCCACACGCGACGAACTTGCCTCGGTACTTGCCCACGAGCTCAGCCATGTCACACAGCGCCACATTTCCCGCCTGATCACACAGCAGAGCAAGCAAACGCCCCTCATGCTCGGCGCCATGATTCTGGGCGCGCTGGCTGCCAGTAAGAATCCGGGCGCGGCCCAAGCCCTGGTGGTGGGT
Organism: Acidovorax sp.; assembly: GCA_039593925.1. GTDB lineage: Bacteria > Pseudomonadota > Gammaproteobacteria > Burkholderiales > Burkholderiaceae_C > Acidovorax. The sequence goes on along the minus strand of JBCNOJ010000044.1, from coordinate 5,196 downwards.
GGACAGGCGATGGCGATGCAGAACCAACTTAATTTCTCACGCGACATGGAGCGAGAGGCGGATCGCATTGGCTACGGCCTGATGGCACCTGCGGGGTTTGCTCCGCAGGGTTTTGTGACGATGTTCGACAAGCTGCAGCAGGCGAACCGGCTGAACGACAACGGGTCGTGGCCCTATCTGCGCAGCCATCCGCTGACCACAGAGCGTATGGCGGACATGCAGTCGCGCGTTCCTCCGAGCACGGCAGCTGCGTCCGTAGCGGCGGCATCCACCTTGGAGCATGCGATGGTGGCTGCGCGGGCGCGGGTGTTGTCCAACCCAGGCGTGGATGCACTGCGGCAGTGGATGGCGGAGCCGCAGAGCACAGGTTTTGCCGGCCAGCCGACGCCCCGCAAGGCGGCAGCGTTGTATGCGGCAGCGCTGGGCGCCAGCCAGTTGCGCGATTTTCAGGCTGCGCGCACGGCAGGAAAGGGTTTGGAAGATTTAGTACGCCAAGACCCAGCAGCCCACCGCTTGGCGCGCCTGCTGCAAGCGGAAATCGAGCTGGCGGCGGGAGATGCGGATGCGGCTTTGAAAACCTTGGCCGACGGCCCCGCGTCCCCCGCGGTCCGCCGGCCCGAACTGGCCCTGCGCACGCAATCTTTGCTGCGCACGGGGCGCGCGGCCGAGGGCACCAGCGCGCTTCAGACCTGGGTGGCCACACACCCGCGGGACGCTGCGGCCTGGCAGTGGCTGGCTTCAGCCTGGCAGGCACAGAACCAGCCTTTAAGAGCAGTGCGGGCCGAGGCCGAGGCTCACGCGGCGCGGTACGACTATGCTGCGGCCGTGGACCGGTTCAAGGCGGGGCAGGACCTTGCGCGGCGCGGTGGTGCAGGTGTTGACCACATCGAAGCCTCCATCATCGACACACGCCTGCGCGCGACAGAACTACTTCTTCGAGAACAGACCGCCGAGCGCTGATTCAATCAGCACACCGAGCAGCGAGTAGATCAGCGAGCCCAGCAGGGCAGCGCCAAAGCCAGCGACGTGGAAGCCGCTCAGCACACTCGCTGCGGCCCAGAACATGAGCGCGTTGATCACAAACAGGAACAGGCCCAGGGTGACGATGGTGACAGGCAGCGTTAACACCACCAGCACCGGCCGCAACACCGCGTTGAACAGGCCGATGACGAAGGCCGCGATGAGGGCCGAAGTGAAGCTTTGCACCTCCACGCCGCTGTAGATGTAGGCCACAAACAGCAGGGCGGCGGCGCTGAGCAGCCATTTGATGAGGATTTTCATGCTCAAAGAATAGCACTGGCCCAGTGTTCTGTGCGCTGGATGAGAGCGCGGCCCAGGCCAGGGGCTCTTCCAGCTATTCCAAAGCCAGAGCCCACAGCGCTCCGCATCCCGTGAGCAGGCTGCCCAGCGTGCCGGGCAACGACGACCAGCGTGGCTTGAGAGGCTTGGGAGCGGTGGCCGTGCCCTGGGCCACGTCCACTTTGGGGCGGCGTGCATCCAGCACCTGAGCGGGTGCTGATTCGGCGGCTTGCAATTGGTCGGTCAGTTCGACCAGCGGACCTTTGGCCACCACAGTGGTGACGGAGGCACTGGCGGATGGCAGAAGGGGGACAAGCTGGGCAAACAGTTTGTCAGCCCATTTGGTGCGCCAGTTCTCGCGCGCGCTGTGGCTCACCCATTTGCTGATGCGGTGGGTCATGCGCGGTGCACACGCTACCAGCACCCAGCGGGTGCGGGCGGCGGCGTCGCGCGCCAACAGAGGGGCAAGGATTTGCTGCGCATAGTCTGCGTCGTCCACGTACACAATGACTCTGTCCATAGCAACTCCTGTAAAAGAAACAGAAACAAAGGGGGCACCAGCATCTGGTCGCCCCCTTGCGTATCCACCCGTTGCCGGCCCACCGATGGTCGGCGAGCACGGCGCGGGGTTCACCATCAAACTGGATCAGCCTTGCGCGGGCGTTGCCGGTGCGCGGCGTGCCAGCACAGCCTTGCCTGCGGCCAGCACCAGCAGAGCACCCACAACGTGAGAAGCCCAGTACAGAGTGTCGGAGATGACTGGCATGCCCTTGTCATCCACACCGCCCCACTTGGGCATCCATTCCACAATGGCCGGGTTGACGAACGCAGGGTCCGTCACCAGCATGCCGCCAGCGATCCAGCCCAGCAGCATACCGCCGAGCGTGATGATCATGGGGAAACGCTCCATCAGCTTGATGACCAACTGGCTGCCCCAGACGATGATCGGGATAGAGATGAGCAGGCCCAGAACCACCAGCAGCAGCTGGTGCTCGCCGGCGTTCTGCGCCGCGCCCGCGATGGCAATCACGTTGTCCACGCTCATCACCAAGTCGGCAACGATGATGGTCTTGATGGCGGCGAAGAGCTTGTCGCTGCCTTGCACGTCGCCGTGGCCGTCTTCGTCAGGTGCCAGCAGCTTGATGCCGATCCAGACCAGCAGCAGCGCACCCACGAACTTCAGGAAGGGCAGTGCCAGCAGTGTCATTGCGAAAACGATGAGCACCACACGCAGGACGATGGCCCCTGCCGTGCCCCAGATGATGCCTTTGGTGCGCTGTGCGGGGGGCAGCTTGCGGCAGGCCAGGGCGATGACCACGGCGTTATCGCCACCCAGCAGGATGTCGATGATGATGATCTGGCCGAGTGCGATCCAGAATGCGGGCGAAGCCAAAAAGTCCATAAATTCCTCAATTTCAATGGGCACAAAGGCGGTCTGGCAGCCACTGTAGCGCCGAGTCCGCTCTGCGGATAGAGGACCTGCGATGGGCGGATCAAGGACGTGCCGCAAGGGCTGAGGGTGCGAAGGGACGGCCTTGATCAGCCCACAGCGGGGCCCATCAAAGGTCTTGCTCGGCCAAACCACACAACCTAGTGCGTGGATTCAACCCGGCCCGCCGGAAGCGTTGCTTCGTATTGACGACGGTACCGATGCCGTGTTTCCGCAGGCGCATGGGGACCAGGCGCTGGGGAGCACGTCGGGAGCTACTCCCCTTCGAAGCAGCGATTGGAACATCGCCCGCGCGCTTGCGCAAGATCAGGCGGATTGTGGATAGTGCGTACGCATCGGCAGCACCTTCACCTCGCCACAAAAGCCGCGTTGCAGACCCGGGCACCCCGGCCACGCCCAACAGAGCGGGCGGCTATGATGCGGCCCCTTTGCGCTCCGCGTCCCATGGCTGCCATCCACATTACCGACATCGAAGCTGCGATCAACCATTGGCGCAGCCGCGCTCCGTCGCCCGATGGCGTGGCGCTGGCGCCCGAGCTGCGTGCGCTGGGTGAAGCCTACGCCTTGCTCGTCTACGCCAAGGAGGACGCCGTGGATGAAGACCGGTTGACGCCCGCGGCGTTGGCCGCCTGGCATGCGTGGTACGACACCACGCCCGACACGCCCTGCATAGCGATATGCTCCACCAGCCAAGGGGACGACCAGTGCAAGGGCTGCGGTCGCAGTTTTGACGAAGTGCAGTTCTGGCCCGCGATGTCGCCTGCTGAAAAGCGCACAGTGTGGCGTCGCATCACGCTGGAGCATTCGGCATGGCGCTTTAACCGGTATGCCGAACGGGCAGCGGAAGGCCCTTCGCCCCACCAGAAAGCCAGCGCCACGCTGCCTGAGGCATCTTGAAGGTCAATCAAGGCCTGTCGAAGGCAAGTTGAAAGCCCATAAAGGCCCATTCCGCCGTTGCTGAGCCCACAGGCTCTGGGGTAGCGGCCTGTACGCGCCGCTCTCAAACCGTTATGGTGGGCCCATGCTGCGCCTTACCCAAGCCCCCAACATCGCCATCGCCACGCTTTGGGCCGACCTGCTGTGCGAGGCGGGCATGACGGCTTCGGTGCAACGGCAATACCTGGGGGCAGCGGCCGGACACCTGCCGCCCGACCAATGCCTGCCCGAGATCTGGCTGGACCACGAAGAACATGCCCCGCGTGCACGGGCGCTGTTGCAAGAGCTGCAAGACATTCCCCAGCGCCGTTGGGTCTGCCGCTGTGGCGAAACCGTGGAAGGCGGGTTTGAGCAGTGCTGGCACTGCGGCACGCTGATGCCACTGGCCTGATAAAGCTACCAATTCAATAGCTGCTAGCGCTTATTGGACAAGCGCTAGAGCCTGATTTGGCCTGATATTGTCACTTCCACCGTACCGGTTCCACATGCACGCTGCCCAGCGTGCTGCTCAGCGTGAGGGCGCCCTCCTGCACCGTGGCTTGCAGCTGCATGCTGCGCTCGGCCAATTGGGCCAGCGCCTGAGAAGCTTCGGTGGGAATGCGCCACACCTGCAGCTTGTCCAGCCGGGAAAGCTTGTTTTCGATGCCCTTCCACCAGATTTCCGAAGCGTGGTTGAAGCAGTACACCACCACCGCGTCGGCCTTGCTGCAGGCTTTGGTCAGCGGCTTGTCTTCAGGCTGGCCCACTTCGATCCAGACGCGCTTGCGGCCGGTGAAGTCGGTCAACGATGCGTCCGGATCGTCCGGGTCCGATAGACCCGCGCCGAACGCCAGCGTGCCGTCGCCATTGCACAGGTCGTTGAGCTGGTGCGCCTGGATCGCCAAGGCGGCCAGTCGGACCATCATGCGTTCGTCCGTCTCGCTCGGGTGGCGGGCCAGCGTGAGGGCGTGGTCAGCGTAGTAGCCGTGGTCGATGTCGGCGATCTGCAGGTTCGCCTTGAAGATGGTGGATTTGATGGCCATGGGTGTATCAAAAACAAGAGCTGCCAGCGCAAGTGGTTGCTTGCTTTGGCAGCTCCAGGAGCTTCAAAAGCCCACGCGATAAGCGCAAGCCGCTATCATTTTTTTGCCTTGCCGGCGCCTTATCCGCGCGTCATACGCGCCGAGCCAGCTCGGCAGCCTTGCCCACGTAGCTGCCGGGCGTCATGGCCAAAAGGCGGTCTTTTTCGGGCTGCGGGATTTCCAGCGACTGGATCAAGCCGTGCAGCGCTTCGGCCGTCACGGTCTTGCCACGCGTCACCTCCTTGAGCTTTTCGTAGGCGCCCTGCACACCAAAGCGGCGCATCACCGTCTGGATGGGCTCGGCCAGCACTTCCCACGAGGCGTCCAGGTCGTCGGCCAGCGCCTCTTCATTCAACTCCAGCTTGTTCAGGCCTGTGAGCAGCGATGCGTACGCCAGCGCCGCGTAGCCCAGCGCCACGCCCATGTTGCGCAGCACGGTGCTGTCGGTCA
>JBCNOJ010000439.1:0-4237 GCA_039593925.1 Acidovorax sp. | reverse complement strand
GGCCCAGCGAAGGCTCGTCGAGGATGAGCAGGCGCGGCTCGGCCATCATTCCGCGGCCAATGGCCAGCATCTGCTGCTCGCCACCGCTCATGGTGCCGGCGAGCTGCGTGGTGCGCTCCTTCAAGCGCGGAAAGGTGGCGAACACCTTGTCGATGTTCTCGGCGCGGCGCTCGCGTGCCCGGGTGAAACTACCGAGCGCCAGGTTCTCCATCACACTCAGGTTCGGGAAGATCTTGCGGCCTTCAGGCACCTGGATCAGGCCGGCCTTGACGACGTCGGTGTAGTGGGCGCCGCTGAGGTCGGCCCCATCAAACGCCACCTTGCCCGCCCAGGCCTTGTAGATGCCGCAGACCACGTTGTTGAGCGTGGACTTGCCCGCGCCATTGCTGCCCAGCAGCGCCACGGTCTCGCCAGGCTGCACCTGCAGGTCCACGCCCCGCAGCACTTCCACCCGGCCGTAGCCGCCGCGCAGGCCGGTGATTTCCAGCAAGGGGGCGGTGCTCATGCGGCCTCCTGCGGTGCGGCGGCGCGCAAACGGGCGGCCGTGCCGTGGCCCAGATAGGCCTCGATCACACGCTCGTCCGAGGTGACCTGCGCAGGGTTGCCCTGCGCGATGAGCTGGCCCTGGGCCAGCACCCACACATGCTCGGCCAGGTTCATCACGGCCTGCATGACGTGTTCGATCATCAACACGGTCACGCCACCATCGGCAATGCCGCGCACCACGGGAATCATCTCGGCAATCTCCTGGGGGTTGAGGCCGGCCAGCACTTCATCGAGCAGCAGCAGGCGCGGACGGGTGGCCAGGGCGCGCGCCAGCTCCAGGCGTTTGCGGCCAGCCACCGTGAGGTCGGCCGCGGGTTTGTCCAGCTGCGGGGCCAGGCCTACGCGGGCAGCGACTTCGCTGGCCAACTCCAGGGCGGCACGGCGATTGGGCTCTTTGAGGTGGGCGCCCACAGCAATGTTTTCACGCACGGTCTGCGCTGCGAAAGGCTGCACGATCTGGAACGTGCGCGTCATGCCCAGCCGGGCGTTGAGGTGCGGAGCCTGGCCGGTGATGTCCTGGCCCGCAAAGCGCACGGTGCCTGTGTCGGGCTGCACAAAGCCCGACATCAGGGCGAACAGCGTGGTCTTGCCCGCGCCGTTGGGGCCGATCAGCGCGGTCAGCGAACCCTCGGGCACCGCCAGACTCACGTTTTGCACGGCTTTCAGGCCGCCGAAGGATTTGCTCAGCCCACTGAGCTGCAACAGGTCATTCGCCATGGCGGCCTCCCGAACGTTTCCACACCGCCACCACCGACTGCCCGATGCCCGCAATGCCACGGGGCAGGAACATCACGATGAGCACCAGCACCACGCCGTAAATCACCATGTTGATGCCGGGCAGCTGGCCGAACAGGTTGCGCGTGACGTCGGCCAGGATGTGCAGCACCAGCGCACCCAGCACAGGGCCCCAGACGGTGCCAATGCCACCCACGATGGCGGCCACCAGGGCCTCTACCGACGTGACCGAACCGTAGGCAATGCCCGGGTCGATGTACTGGAACACCTGCACATAGAACGCCCCAGCTGCCCCCATAAAGCCGCCCGACAGGGCAATGGCGCCCATCTTCACGCCGAAGGGGTTGACGCCGATGGCGCGCGCCGCGTCTTCGTTGTCGCGCACGGCCTGCAGCCAGGCGCCAAAGCGCGAGTTCTTGAGCCACCAGCTGACCAGCAGCGCCAGCGTGACCAGCGCCAGGATCAGGAAGACAAAGCCCTTGCGCGAGCCGAACTGCATGTTGGAGAGCGACTCCTTGAGCGGCAGCATCAGCCCCACGCCTGCGCCGGTGAACGGCACCGACAGCGCCAGGATGCGAAACACCTCGGCAAAGGCCAGCGTGACCAGCGCGAAGTACGAGCCCTTGAGCCCGTAGCGGAACGACAGCCCGCCCACAACCAGCCCCACCAGCGCGCTGCCAGCCACCGCCATGGGCAATGCTATCCAGGGGTTGATGCCCCCTTGCATCTGGGCAATGGCCTGGATGTAGGCGCCCGTGCCGAAGAACAGTGCGTGTGCGAACGAGAACTGACCGCCAAAGCCCCCGAGGATGTTCCACGCCTGCGCCAGCAGCGCCGCGTAGAGCGACATCATCACGAAGTTGAGCAACACGCCAGAGTTGGAAAACGCCGCGATGGCCGCCACGACGACGGCAAACAATCCAATGCTTGCAAGCTGCTTCATGCCTTGGCTCCAAACAAGCCCTGCGGGCGGAACAGCAACACTGCGATGAAGATGGCAAAGATGCCGATCTGGCCCAGCGATTCACCCAGGTACAGGCCGCCCAGCGACTCCACCACCCCGATCAGCAGACCGCCCACCAGCGCGCCGGTAAAGCTGCCCATGCCGCCCAACACCACGATGGTGAACGCGACCAGGACAAAGCCGCTGCCCACCTGCGGGTTCACGTAGTACGCGGGCAGCAGAAAGCAGGCGGCAGCGCCCAGGCAGGCCAGACCAATTCCAAAGCTCATGGCATACACATGGTCCACGTTGATGCCCATGAGCTTTGCGCCGTGCTTCTCCTTGGCCACGGCGCGGATGGCGCGGCCCAGGTCGGTGCGGCCCACGATCCACAGCAGCACGGCCGACACCACCAGCGCGCCAGCAAAGGCGACCAGCTTGGGCAAGGCAATCATGGCCGGGCCCACCGCCACGGTGGTGAGGGTGTAGGCCGTGTCGATGGTGCGCGTGTCGGATTTGAAGAACAGCAGCGCGAGGTTTTCCATCACGATGGAAATGCCCAGCGTGACGAGCAGGATGTTTTCGTCCTTGCCATGGCTGGCGCGGTTGATGACCAGGCGCTGCAGCGCATAACCCAGGGCAAACATGCCCGGCACAAGGATGGGCAGCGCCAGATAGGGGTCCAGCCCGAAGTGCTGCTTGAGCAGGTACACCGCGTACAGCGCCAACATCAGCGACGCGCCATGCGCGAAGTTGATGATGTGCAGCACGCCATAGATCAGCGTGAGCCCGAGCGCGATAACGGCATACACCGCGCCCGTGGTCAGGCCGTTGAGGACCGATGGAAAGAGGATGCTGAGGTCGAACATGGAGGGAGTTGGCGCCCGGCAGGCAAAGGCGCGGCCCGGCGCCCCGGCGAAGAGCGCCCCGCAGCCCCTGTCGTCAGGGCTGAAAGTTGGTGGGTGTCAGGCCTTCAGCGGAAAGAGCGGGTCCGCTTCGCGGTAGTCGCGCGGGATGATGACCTTGATGTCTTTGTTCAGCACCTGGGTCATGAGCGGCTGGGCGCCCTGGTTCTGCCCGGCCACGAACTTGGTGGGGCCGTACGGCATGATGTGATCGGCAAAGGTGCTCTTTTCCAGTGCGTCGATCAGCGCCGCGCGGTCTGCCGACTTGGCACGCTCCAGCGCATCGGCCAGCAGCCACATCGAGGTGTAGGTCATGAACAGCTCGTAGCTGAAGAACAGGCCCTTGGCCTCGACGCGCTTCTTGAGGTCCTGCGCGCGCTTGTCCTTGGGGTTGAACCAGTGGTTGCAGTCGATGATGCCGTTGGCTGCGTCCGGAAACTCCTTGACGAACTTGTAGCTCGACGCCGCACCGCCCAGCACCGAATAGATGGCCTTGGGCGTGACCTTTTGCTGCTGCATGGTGCGCACCAGCAACGCGTATTCGTTGTAATAGTTGGCGGGGATGACGATGTCCGGGTTCACCGCCTTCATGCGCAGCACGATGTTGTTGAAATCGCGCGTGGGATTGGCGTGCTTGATGACTTCCTTGACTTCGTAGCCGTAGCCCGGCAGTTCGCGCGACAGCAGCTGGGCGGTGCCCGAGCCGAACAGCGATTCCTCGTGGATGATCATCACCGTCTTGGCGGGCTTGCCGGCTGCGGTGTTCAGCACATGCAAGTTGGCCATAGCGGTTTCAGTGCACTTCTTATAGCCCGGGCCAAAACGGAAGGTGTTCTTGAGGCCGCGCTCCACGATCTGGTCGGCCACGCCCACATCCACGATGTGGGGCAGGTTGTATTTGGCGGCGGCCTGCGTGGTGGCCAGACAGATGGCCGAGGCAAACGCCCCCACCACGGCTGAAACACCCGCTTCGTTCATCTTCTCCACTTCGGCGGCGCCGGCCTGAGGCTGCGACTGCGCATCGCCCAGCAGGGCTTCGAGCTTGGCACCGCCCAAGGCCTTGATGCCGCCCGCCTTGTTGATGTCCTCGATGGCCATCATCGCGCCT
>JBCNOJ010000438.1:0-4245 GCA_039593925.1 Acidovorax sp. | reverse complement strand
GTCGGTCAGCAGGCATTCGATGCCCAGCGTCATGTCGGCCAGCCGCCCGGCGGCGTTGATGCGCGGGCCCAATGCAAAACCAAAGTCGAATGTGGTGGCGGCAGGCGCTTTGCGGCCGGCGGCGTGGAATAGCGCGGCCACGCCCACGGGCATTTGCCCGGCACGGATGCGTTTGAGGCCCTGGGCTACCAGGCGGCGGTTGTTGGCGTCGAGCTTGACCACATCGGCCACGGTGCCCAGCGCCACTAGCGTGAGCAATGGGTCCAGCTTGGGCTGCGGTCTGGGCGCCCCCACGCTCCCCGCTGCGCGTGGTTCGCTGCCCCCCAAGGGGGCGCTCGCGCCTTGGGGCGACCCTGTGGTGCTCGACGCGTCAAACGCACCGCGCGCGCGCAGCTCGGCCCGCAGCGCCAGCAGCACATAAAACATCACGCCCACACCGGCCATGGATTTGCTCTCAAACGGGCAGCCGGGCTGGTTGGGGTTGACGATGGCGTCGGCCGCAGGCAATGCGGGGCCGGGCAGGTGGTGGTCGGTCACCAAGACCTGCAGGCCCAGGGCCTTGGCCTCTGCCACGCCGTCGACGCTGGCGATGCCGTTGTCCACGGTGATCAGCACGTCGGCGCCGCGCTCCTTCACGCGGCGTGCGATGGGTGGCGTCAGGCCGTAGCCATCGGTCACCCGGTCGGGCACCAGGTAGTCCACGTGTTGTGCGCCCAGCAGGCGCAGGCCGCGCACGCCCACGGCACAGGCTGTGGCGCCGTCGCAGTCGTAGTCGGCCACGATCACCATGCGCTTGTTCTGCGCCATGGCATCGGCCAGCAGGCGCGCGGCCGACTCGATGCCCTTCAGGCCCTTGTCACCGTTGGGTGGAAGCAGGCGCGCCAGGCCATCGTCCAGCTCGTCCTTGGCCAGCACGCCACGGGCCGCGTACAGGCGCGCCAGCAGGGGGTGCACACCGGCCTGCTCCAGGGCCCAGGCGGCGCGGGGGGGAATGTCTCTTGCTACTATTTTCATAGCTCTTTGCGCACGTCCATAAAGCGCTGGGACCTGAAAAGGCCGTGAAACCGCTGCACCAGGCCGCGCGGGGCGGTGTGAAAGCCGCGCGCATTGCGCTCGCCGCACAGGGTCAGTTGCACGGGCTCGCCGCTGTCGGCACGGCGCAGCAGCTCGGCCACGGCGCCCGCATCCAACGCGGACCAGGCCTGTGCCCAACTGCGCCAGTCTTCACGCAGCGCCGCATCGCGCAGCGTGGTGGGCAGGGTGGGGGCCGTGCTCTGGGCGGGCAGAGGCGGGTGCGGCTGCGGCAGCACGCCTGCACCATGCACCCAAAAGGAGTTGATGACGGGCAGGCCACGCGCAGAACGCTCGTCGTTGAAGGCATGGGTGTAGAGCAGCATCTGCATCTCGCTGTGCAGACGGTGCAGCGTGCGGGCCTGTGTGGCATCGGGCATCCAGGCGCGCACGTCGCGCAGCAGCACGCGTTCGAGCGACGCCGTGGCCAAGCGCGCAAACAGCGGTCCGCTGGCCAGCCAGCGCGTGGGCTGGTCGTAGTGCAGGGTGATGCCGTCCTCGGCAAACCAGGGCGCCACGATGGCGAGCAGCGCGCGCGACGCGGCTTCGTCCAGGCCCAGCTGCGCCGGGTCGCGCAGGGTGACGTGGTCGGTGCTGACCTGCCACTGGCAGGGAGTGACAAAGGCCCAGGCGTGCCCGTTCACCCCAAGGCCCTGCTGGTGGCGGTGCAAGGCAGCCCAGGGGATGCGGCCATCGTCGGCAGGCAAGCCCAGGGCGCGGGCCAGGGCGCGTTCGTTGGGGGTGGAAAAGCTGGTTTCCTCGCCGTCGTCGTGGGCGCTTTTCAGGGGGCTGAGCCGGGCCAGAAGCCGGTCCAGATGGGGCAGGGCCAGGCCCTGCAGGGCTTGCTGGCATCTGTCGGCGGCACTGGCGGCATAGGGAATGAGCAAATGGTTGGTGTCCGACATCCCCCTATTGTCCGGGATGCCACAATCTGCCCCGGCCCGGGCCTGGCATTCCGCCTCATCCCACGGCCTTCTTTCCGAATCCATGCAAATCCCCTACGAACTGGCCCTGGGCTGGCGCTACACGCGCGCGGGCCGCGCCACCCGGCGCAACGGCTTCATCTCGTTCATCTCTGGCGTGTCCATGCTGGGCATTGCGCTGGGCGTGGCGGCGCTCATCATCGTGCTGAGTGTGATGAACGGCTTTCAAAAAGAGGTCCGCGACCGCATGCTGAGCGTGGTCTCGCACATCGAGATCTTCGCGCCCCAGGGTGCTGCGCTGCCCGACCCGGCGCGCACCTTGGCCGAGGCCAAACAGAATCCCAACGTGATCGGCGCCGCGCCCTTCGTGGCCGCGCAGGCGCTGCTGGCGCGCGGCGAGGACATGAAGGGGGCGCTGGTGCGCGGTATCGACCCCGCTCTGGAGGGCGCGGTGACCGACCTGGCTGCCACCAACGAGCAGGTGCTGCAGCAACTGGTGCCCGGCGAGTTCCGTGTGGTGCTGGGCGGCGAGCTGGCCCGCGCGTTGGGCGTGCGTGCAGGTGATGCCGTCACGTTGATCGCGCCTGCCGGCCAGGTCACCCCCGCGGGTGTGGTGCCGCGCCTCAAGCAGATGACGGTGGCGGGCACCTTTGATTCGGGCCATTACGAATACGACTCGGCCCTGGTGCTGCTGCACCATGAGGACGCGCAGCGCATCTTCCGCCTGGAGGGCCCCACGGGCGTGCGCCTGAAGCTCAAAGACCTGCACCAGGCGCGGGAGGTGGCAATGCAGCTGGCCAATAGCCTCAGCGGCCAGCTGCTGATCCGCGACTGGACGCAGCAAAACCGCACCTGGTTCGCTGCCGTGCAGCTCGAAAAACGCATGATGTTCATCATCCTCACGCTCATAGTGGCCGTTGCGGCGTTCAACCTGGTGAGCACGCTGGTGATGACAGTGACCGACAAGCGCGCCGACATCGCCATCCTGCGCACGCTGGGCGCCAGCCCGAAAAGCATCATGGGCATCTTTGTGGTGCAGGGCGCCATGGTGGGCGTCATCGGCACGGCCGTGGGCCTGCTGCTGGGTCTGGGCATTGCGTTGAACATCGACGTGATCGTGCCAGCCATCGAAAAGGCGCTGAACGCGAGCTTTTTGCCCAAGGACATCTACCTCATCAGCAAGATGCCGAGCGAACCGCAGAGCAGCGACATCGTGCCCATCGGCGTGATCTCGCTGGTGCTGGCCTTTGTGGCCACCCTGTACCCCAGCTGGCGCGCCAGCCGTGTCAACCCTGCGGAGGCGCTGCGCTATGAGTGATCAGAAAGTTGGAGTGGTGGTCTTGGAGGCCAAGGGCCTGACCAAACGATTCACCGAAGGCCGCCTGGATGTGACGGTGCTCAAGGGCGTGGACCTGCAGATCCATGCCGGGGAAACTCTGGCCATTGTGGGCGCATCGGGTTCTGGCAAGAGCACGCTGCTGCATCTGCTGGGCGGGCTGGATGCGCCCACATCGGGCACGGTGCGCCTCAAGGGCGAAGAGATGTCTTCGCTGTCGGCAGAGCGCCAGGGGCAGCTGCGCAACCAGCACTTGGGGTTCATCTACCAGTTCCACCACCTGCTGCCGGAGTTCAGCGCACTCGACAACGTGGCCATGCCCTTGCGCATTCGCCGCCTTCCGCTGGCGCAGTGCCATGCGGAGGCGGAGCGGGTGCTGGCGTCGGTGGGCTTGAAGGAGCGCTTGATGCACCGGCCGGCTGAGTTGTCGGGAGGCGAACGCCAGCGGGTGGCGATTGCGCGGGCGCTGGTGACGCGGCCTGCGTGTGTGCTGGCGGATGAGCCGACCGGGAACCTGGACCGGAGCACGGCGGATGGCGTGTTCGACCTGATGCTGCAGCTGGCGCGGGACCAGGGGACGGCGTTTGTGATGGTAACGCACGATGAGTCGCTGGCGGCGCGGTGTGATCGGGTGGTGCGGTTGGTGTCTGGCGTTTTGGGGTGATTTTTGGCTTCTGGCGCTGGTCTGGAAAGCGCTGAATGCTATTGTTTTTGTGGTTTTCGGCTTTCGCGCAAACCGTTCGGGCTGACCGTATCGAAGCCTGGGCGCCACCCCATCCGTTCGGGCTGAACTTGTCGAAGATGGTGGGTGCTGGTTTGAGACGCATGCTTTGGTTGGGGGCGGGAGCCGGGTTGTCGCCCCGGCGGGCGAGGTACTTTTCTTTGCTTCGCCAAAGAAAAGTACCCAAAAGAAAG
>JBCNOJ010000437.1:0-4255 GCA_039593925.1 Acidovorax sp. | reverse complement strand
CAGTGCTGCATGAACGGCGCCACGCGGATGATGGCGTTGTGGCCCCAGTAGTGAGACTCGCCCAGTTGCCAGTACTGCATGCCCAGCGTGAACAGACGGCCGGTAACACGCGATGCAAACTGCTGTGCGCGGGCGTGCAGCGTGACGTGGCCGATAGCCTGCGTGGCGGTCTGGATGATGCCGGCGGAAGGGTTGGCTTCCATCAGCTTGGCCATGGAAACGATGCAGTCGCCGCTCATCACGCTGTCGGCATCCAGCACCACCATGTAGCGGTAGTCTTTGCCCCAGCGGCGGCAAAAGTCGGCCACGTTGCCCGCTTTGCGGTGGGTGCGACGGGTGCGCAGGCGGTAGTACACCTGCACCTGGGGCTGCTGGCTGTGCTCGGCCAGCGCGCTGCGCAGGTCTTCCCAGGCGGCACGCTCGGCGCGGGCGATCTCGGGGTCATAGCTGTCGGACAGCACAAACACGTCGAACGTTGCACCGTGGCCCGTGGCAGCCACCGACTCACAAGTCGCCCGAAGGCCCGCGAACACAGTGGTCACGTCTTCATTGCAGATGGGCATGATGATCGCCGTGCGCGCGTCGGGCGCCAGGGTGTGCCCGGCCACGCTGCGCACTGAAAGCGCATGCTTGTCTCCACGTACCATCACCCAAAAGCCCATCAGGCCGGTGAGGAAGCCCGTGACCACCCAGGCCGACAGCAGCGCAAACAGCGCGATCTGCCCAAAGCCCAGCCATGCGTTGTCGTAGTCGGGCTGCACACCGGCGAAGAGCGTGCTGGCCAGCGCGGTAGTGAGCACGGTCAACACGGCAAATGTCCAGCGGCGCCGCTGGGCGGCCCCTTGCCAGGCCTGGTCTTGGGGGTTGCCTGCCACCTCAGCGGCACGGGGCGCGTTGGAGCGACCTGTCAGCCGCATCAACACGGCCGTGCCGATGCTGTTCCAGAAGCCACGCCACGGGACCTGGGGCATGGAGCCTCGGTTGATGGGCGGTGCCGTGACGGAACCGGGGTGGCGCTCTTCGCGCAGCGGGCTGCGTCGGCTCTCCACCGGGCGGGGGTAGGCGGCGCCACGCCGCGCCACCACGGCAGGCGATGCCAGGGCGGGTGAGCGATCGGAGCCCGACGGGCTTACTCGGGAAGACTGATGTGCGTCCATGTTTCACTCACTGCGTGGTTGTTGTATTGAAGAAAGGCGCGCAGCTCGATCGGACGATCGGCCTTGAGGCGCTCTACGCGCACGGTCATGCGCCATTGGTGGGTGGCCGGGTTGCGGTAGACGAGGTTTTCCAGCACCTTGCCGTTGGCATCGCTGGTCACCACGGCTTTCACGGCGGCGTCGTCAGGCAAGCCCTTGAGGGCCGGGCCTTCGAAATCGATCACGTACTGCGTCTGCTTGCTCAGGGCCTCGGCAGACAGCTTGGTGTAGCCCATGCCCCGGCGCGACTGCGCCGCCCAGGCACTGGGCGGGCGCTGCTGCTCATCGCCCTGCCAGCTCAGCTCATAGGCAAACTCGAGGGGCTGACCGGCAGGCGGCAGCTGTGCGGGGACCCAGTAGGCAACGATGTTGTCGTGGGTTTCGTCGGGGGTGTTCAGCTGCACCAGTTCCACACGGCCCGCGCCCCAGTCGTGCAGGGGGCGCACCCAGGCGCTGGGGCGGCGCTCGTAGCGGGCTTCCACGTCTTCGTAGCTGGACCATTGGCGGTCCCGCTGCATCAGTCCAAAACCCTTGGGGTTCCGGGTGCTGAACGAAGTCACCAGCGTCTGCCGGGGGTTCTGCAGAGGGCGCCAGAGCCATTCGCCTTCGCCAGTGGCGACCATCAGGCCGTCCGAGTCATGCACCTCGGGGCGAAAGTCTTCCTTGCGGGGCTGGTTCTCGCCGAACCAGAACATGCTGGTCAGCGGCGCAATGCCCAGTGTGGCCACGGGCGATGTGCCGGCGCCAGTGCGCAGGAACACGCGGCTGCGTACGGTCGTGGTGGTGTTGCTGCCGGGTGTGATGTCGAATTGGTAGGCACCCGTGGCACGGGGCGAGTCCATCAGCGCATACACCCGCATCTGTGTGGATTGGGGTTGCGGCTTGACCAACCAGAACTCGGTGAAGCGCGGAAACTCTTCGCCCGCGCCGCCCACAGTGTCGATCGCCAGGCCCCGTGCTGACAGGCCATATTGCTGGCCTTTGCCCAGCGCGCGGAAATAGCTGGCACCTTGAAACACTACCAGCTCGTCCTTGTAGTCGGGCGAGTTCAGGTGGTTGTGCAGACGAAAACCTGCAAAGCCCAGGTCGCCCCAGGCCTGGGGATTGACTTGGTTCTTGCCGTAGTCAAAGTCGGCGCGGCTGTAGCTGATGTGGCGAGCGCCTTGTGGCGTAACCTCGTTGAGCAACACCGGCTCGGTCTGGTACAGGCCCAGGTGGAAGAACATGGCCTCAAAAGGCAGCTTGTCGTTGCGCCACAGTGCGCGCTCAGGGCGCCAGCGGATATCACGCACCTGGTCGTAGTTGAGCTGGGCCAGGTCTTTGGGTAGCTTGTCGCTGACAGCGCGATAGGGCTTGTCAGCGCGCTCGCGCGCCAAACGGGTGACGCTGTCGAAATCAAAACCCTGTACCGGCGCCTGCGCCTGTGCAGCACTGGCCAGCAGTGCCACAGCAAGTGCTGCAGCGGCCTGCCTGGCCTGCCGGGCGGTGGGTAAAAAACGGGGGAAAAGGGCATCCATGCCGACAGATAGGGCAAACCCTGTGCCAGCATGAAAAAAATCATCTAAATCAACGGCTTACGAAGCTTTTGCCCTGTAAGCGTTTGTGCGAGTCTTCTGCAGGCCTCCAAAACACCGTTTTTTTGTCGTGATTTGGCGACTAGGCCTTGTAGGCGATTTGGAAACGCCTTTTAAATCAACGGCTTACTCGTGTCGCTCATCGGCGACGTCGTCGCTGGGCAGGCCGTCACTCTTGAAATTGCCCGGCGTCAGAGCGTGTTTCTGGAGCAGGCGATAAAACTCTGTCCGGTTGCGCTGGGCCAACCGGGCGGCATCTGCCACGTTGCCATCGGTCATCTTCAAAAGGCCCACCAGGTATTCGCGCTCAAACCGCTGCCGCGCCTCGGTAAAGCTCAGCACCTGCGTGGACGGCGTGCGCAGAGCGCGCTGCACCAGCGTCAGCGGCACCAGCGGTGTGGTGGACAGCGCACACACCTGCTCCACCACGTTGAACAGCTGGCGCACGTTCCCCGGCCAGGCTGCGGTGGTCAGCGCCCGCAGGGCCTCAGGGGCAAAGCCAGACAGGCGCTTGTCGTATTTGCGGGCCAGCTTGTCCAGGAAATGGTTGGCCAGCAGCGGGATGTCTTCGCGCCGCTCGGCCAGGGTGGGCAGCCCCAGGGTCACCACGTTCAGCCGGTAGTAGAGGTCTTCGCGAAACTGTCCCGCACCCATGGCGGTTTCCAGATCGCGGTGGGTGGCAGAGATGATGCGCACATCCACCGGGATGGACTGGCTGGCACCCACCGGGCGCACTGCGCGCTCCTGCAGCACGCGCAGCAGCTTCACTTGCAGGGCCGGGGGCATGTCTCCAATTTCGTCGAGCAGCAGCGTGCCGCCGTCGGCCGCCTGGAACAGGCCTTTGTGGTTGCTCACCGCATCGGTAAACGCCCCCTTCACGTGGCCAAACAGTTCGGACTCCAGCAGCGCCTCCGGAATGGCGCCGCAGTTGACGGCCACGAACGGCTTGGCGGCGCGGGGGCTGGCACGGTGGATGGCCTGCGCCAGCAGTTCCTTGCCGGCGCCGCTGTCGCCCAGCAACAGCACGCTGGCATCCGACTGGGCCACCATGTACGCCTCGGCCAGCAGATCGGTCATCCGGGTGGACCGGCTCACGATGTTGGCGCGCCAGGCCTCGTTGGCATGTGCGTGCGTCACGGCCGGTGCGCTCAGCGCCAGTGCCTGCGCGATTTTGTCCAGCAGATCTCGGCCGTCGTAGGGTTTGGTGAGGTAGGTAAATACCCCGCGGGAAGTGGCCTCCACCGCATCCGGTATGGTGCCGTGGGCCGTCAGCAGGATGACGGGCAGCGAGGGGTGGCGCGCGCGCACATCGTCAAACAGCGCCAGACCGTCCCGGCCAGGCAGGCGTACATCGCTCAGCACCAGCTGGGGCCGCGCCATATCGAGCTGCGCCAGCGCGGCCTCGGCAGAACCGACGGCCACCACCTCATAGCCTGCGCCGTTGAGCCGCAGGGACAGCAGCCGCAGCATGTCGGCATCGTCGTC
>JBCNOJ010000436.1:0-4277 GCA_039593925.1 Acidovorax sp. | reverse complement strand
CGGCACGGGTCCTTTTTGTTTCAGCGTACCTATCCCCGCCCCCGCCGCATCGCCCATGTCTCCTGATTCTTTTGCCGACCTCTTGTCGATCTACATGCGCCGCATTCGTGCCAGCGCCTCGGGCGTGGCCACCGAGATCGGCCTGAGCCGTGAGGCCGTCAACAACTGGCGCAACGGCATCTCGGTGCCCAACCCGCGCTCGCGCGAGAAGCTGGTGGCCTGCACCCGCTACCTGCGCCTGACCGAGAGCGAGGCCAACCGCCTGCTGAGCGCCGCCGGGTTTGCGCCCGAGTTTCCGCTGCAGGCCGAGTCCACCGGCGCGCAGCCGTTTGCCGCCTTCCAGGACAAGGTGTTTGCGCAGCTGGCCCAGGCGGTGCCGTACCCCATCTCGCTGCTGCTGTCGCCCGCGCATTGGGGCCAGCCGCCGTTTCGGCAGGAGCTGCTGCAGCGCGCCCGCGCGCAGTACGGCGAAGGCTCGGTGCTGCACATCCAGCCGCCCTACAGCGTGAGCACCGTGCCCGCCGAATACTTCGCCGCCATTGGCCGCCAGTGTGGACTGGGCGATGTGGCGTCGGACTACGAGTTTGAATCCGCGCTGGAGCGCCGTCTGCTGGCGGGCGAGCGCATCTTCTGCCTGGTCAGCCGCTTTGAGCAGGGCACGCCCGCGCTGCGCGAAACCCTGGCGGGCATCTTGCGAAGCCTGAGCGAGATGCACAGCGGCCGCCTGCACCTGCTGCTGTGCGGCGGGCAGGCGCTGGCCGACCTCAAATACCGCAGCGGTGACCTGTCTTTGCTCAACATCGCCCAAGTGCACCACTGGCCCGACCCGTCGCTGGCCGACCTGATGCAACTGGCCCGCCACCGCTGGCCTGAGCAGCCCTGGGCCGAGCCAGTGGTGGCAGCGCTGCAGGCCCTGAGCGGCGGCCACCCAGCGCTGTTTGAAGAAGGCCTGCAATGGCTGGTAGACCACCCCGGCGCGGGCGCCAGCCTGCACGAAGGCCAGCCCGCCTTCAGTGCCTTGCGCACCCACCTGGCCAGCAGCCCGCGCCTGTGGCAAACGTTTCTGCCGCTGGCGCAGGCGCCTGCCAGCCGAGCGCGCCTGCAGCAGTTGCTGAACACCGACGACCTGGGCCGCGCGCGGCCCTACCTGCAAGACGTCGACCTGCGCAGCCTGTTCTGGGGCAACCTCATTCTTGCGCGCGGCACCGGCGATGCGGCTCGGCTGCACTGGCGCAGCCCCACGGTGCGTGACGCGGGCTGGATGGTGCTGGATTCATGCTCGGCCGACTGACGCCCTGGCTGTCCCGGCCCGTGGTGCGCGCAGTGGTCATTGCGCTGGTCACGCTGTTTGTGGCCAGCGCCGTGTTCCTGCCGCAGCACAACCCGGCCACGCGGGGCCGGTTCATGGCGGCGATGAATGTGGGCCCGCTGTGGGGTGAGCTGGTGCAGTGGCGTGTGGCCATGGTCAACGCCCGCAACGAGCTGGATGCCTGGCCCACCGACATCCAGAAGTACGCGCCCCCCATTGCCAACCCGCAGCTGCACGTCACGTCCCCGCGCCCCAACGTGCTGCAGGCCGACATTGCCCACAACTCTGAATTTGGCAAGCTGGCGGGCACGCAGGTGGTGGTGGAGCTGCAGCCCGGCACCCACTCCTGGACCTGCCGCCCCGGCAACCCGCCCATTCCGCAGGGCTACCTGCCCATCAACTGCCAGCCAGGCAGCACCGACGATTTCGAGCCCGCCAAGCCCGCGCCAGACGCCGACCCCTTTGGCTGGATGCGCTCGCTCATCACATGGTGCGCGGTCATCTTTGGCGTGGGTGCCGTGTTGTGGGTGGTGCGCCACCCACTCATCGGCGCAGGCCAACTGCGCCCCGCACGCCTGCGCCGCACGCCGTTGGCGCGCCTGCCGCAGATCGACCGGCTGCTGCGCTGGTTGCGGCGGCTGGAACCCACGCTGCAGGCCGCCGACATCCGCCTGGTGGACTGGCGCCGCGCCGTGGCCTGCGCCCAGGCCACAGGCAGCGAACGCGCCCCGGCCCTGGCCCGCGCGCTGGCCGAGCGCGTGTCCGCCCGCTGCCAGCCCAGCACCGACTGGGCGCTGCCCGGTGCGGTGTTTGAATGGTCGTTCCCGCCCGACTTGCCTGTCTCGCTGGACCGCTGCCTGGTCTTTGTGCCCACCCCCGGCATCGACGAAGCCACCGTGCTGCGCCAGCTGCGCGCCGTGCAAACCGGCAGCGACGTGCTGCTGATCCTGAGCGAGCACAGCGTGGACACGCCCTGGCCGCTGCTGCATGCCCACACCCAAGACCGTGCCAACCTGCATGTGATGGCCGACAGCGCCAGCCAGACCGAATGGCTGATCGGCGGCGACGCCCTGCAGGTGTTGCTGCGCCTGCTGGCCGCGCAACTGCGCATCACGCGCATATCGCCCTACCAGACGCGCGGCGGCGTCACGCGCGAAGGCGCCTTCTTTGGCCGCGCGCAACTGCTGGCCCGCGTCATCAACCGCGAGCCTGCCAACTACCTGGTGGTGGGCGGGCGCCAGCTGGGCAAGAGCAGCCTGCTCAAGGCCGTGCAGCGCCGCCTGCAAGGCCATCCGCACACCGTGTGCCACTACGTCTCTCTGCGCGACCACCGGCTGGCACCGCGCATGGCGCTGCAGTTTGGCTTGGCGGCCGATACACCGCTCGAAGCCATCGTGGACCACCTGCAGGCGCAGTACCAGGGCAAGCGCCTGGTGCTGCTCATCGACGAGGCCGACCTGTTCTTCCGTGATGAATCGGCCAACGGCTATGTGCAGCTGTCTACCCTGCGCGCACTCAGCGAAGAGGGCCGCTGCTGGTTCATGCTCGCGGGCTTTTGGGACCTGTATGCCACCGCCGTGCTCGACTACCAAAGCCCGCTGCGCAACTTTGGTGAGGTGCTGACCATCGGCGGCTTGGAGCGCGATGCCTGCCGCGAACTGGCCACCGAGCCGCTGCGCAAGCTGCGCCTGGGCTTTGACAACGAGCACCTGGTGAGCCGCCTGGTGGACGCCAGCGGCCAGCGCGCCAACCTGGTCGCCATCCTGTGCCAGGAATGCCTGGAGGCGCTGGCGCCCGGCGAACGCGTGATCGAAAAGCGCCACCTCGACCAGGCCCTGGCCTCGCAGGCTGTGCAAGACGCCCTGGCCGGATGGGGCCGCCTGAGCCACGACGAAGCCGCCTGCCGCCTCGACCGCATCGTGGTCTACCACACGGCCCAGGCGGGGCAGTCCAGCCTGGTCACACTGGCCCAGCTGCTACAAAGCCATGGCATCGCAGGCGACGCACAGGCCCTGCGCCAGTCGCTGGCGCGCCTGCAACTGGCCTATGTGCTGCGCAAACACGAGGCGGGGGAATATCGCTTTGCCATCCCGCTGCTGCAGGACCAGTTCGAACCCAGCGAGGTGGAGCTGCTGCTGCACCAGGAGCTGGCGGTGGCCGCCAAGGCCTGACCCGGCCCCGCTCTTTGATCCGATTGCATTTTTCTTCATGTCTACAGCATCTTCCTCCGTCACCCTCGAATACGACATCGGATTCGACACGCTCATTGCCGAGATGGAGCGCCTGGTCCGCTCCGGCGTGCACCCTGACCGCATCAGCGTCTCGCGAGAGTCTGCAATGCAGTGGGCGTGCTCGGCGCACTGGGCCTATTACGACCGTCCAGACGACGCCAGCGTGCCCGGGCGGGTAGATGCCCAGTTTGCGCTCTTGCGTCTGCTGCTGGAAAAGGGCGGTGACCCCAACCGGCGCAAGAACCGCAATTCCACCCCCCTGACCGAGTGCTGCACGGAGTTTTCAAGCTATGCGGAACACCGCGCGCTGGAGCGGCTGGCGCTGATCCTGGCAGCAGGCGGCGATCCCCGCAAGACCAAAGAACCAGCGCTGTGCCTTGTCCTCGGGCTGGGCGACATGCGCGGCGAAATCTTCAGCATGCCGTTTCGCGAAGACGCCCCGGCCGGTCATGCGGAGGCCGTCTATCAGGCCATCGTCCTGCTGCTCCAAGCTGGGGCGGACATCGAAGCCATGGACCACCGTGAGATTTACAACCCTTTGCTCATGGCCGCCTCTATGGGCAGTGTGCCGTTGTTGCGCTTTTTGAAGGACCGCGGCGCCAATGTGCAGTTCACCACCCCCGCAGGCGCCAACGCGCTGATGCATTCTGCTGGCGATGTGGACGGCCTGGACCAGAGTCGCGCGGGCATTTCGGTCGCGTGGCGGCGCGAGGGCGACCCGGTGGCCACTACGCGCC
>JBCNOJ010000435.1:0-4293 GCA_039593925.1 Acidovorax sp. | reverse complement strand
GGCACCCGCCGCGACGCCGGCCGCTTCGAGTTCCTCCGGCGAGAGCTCTGCGGGCAGCGACTCCCACGTGAACTGCTCCTCGATGGAATACGCGCGTACCAGCGGCATGGTGCGCCAGTTGTCGATCGAGCCCGTGGGGCACGGCGAGATGCAGGCCATGCAGCCGTTGCAGACGTCGGCACGCACGACGTAGTTGTTGTCGTCGTGCGTGATGGCGCCCACCGGACAGGTGGCTTCGCAGGTGTTGCAGCGGATGCAGATCTCGGGGTCGATCAGGTGCTGCTTCAGGATGCCGTTGTCGATCAGCGTGGTGGTATCCATGTTCTTCTTCCAACAAGTCACCGGTATTGCCGGGCGCGGCCTTCGGGACTGGCGCAAACCATGCCAGCGTCACCGCGGAACCGGCTTTGCCGCGCAGCGGCTCAGGGAGCTCAATTAAATCGGACGTACTCGAAGTCGATGGGCTGGCGGTTGATGCCCATGACCGGCGGCGCGATCCAGCCGGCGAATTTGCCGGGCTCCACCACGCGGCCCATCAGCGATGCGACAAAGGCGAAGTCTTCCGGCGTGGGCAGCCATTCGCCTTTGCGTGCTGTCCATTCGGCGTCGCTCAGCACGCGGCCGTCGGGCGACATCTTGATGCCGGCGAGTGCGCCGATCTGGCGGTTGAAGGCCTTGTGGGGCACGGTCAGGCGTGTGGGGATGCCGGCTTTTTCCAGCACCTTGTTCCAGCGGCCCACGCCAGCCATCGAATCCTTGATGAAATCGTCGCGCAGCACTTCGTTGAGTGCGTTGAGCATGGGCACGTCTTTCTCCTGCAACTGCCCATTCACCACTTCCAGCACCTTGTAGGTCTGGCCCTTGAGGATGTGGTCGTCCGTGCGCTTGCCTTCCTCGTAACGGCCCTTGAGGCCCGAGCTGTAGAAGATGGCCGCGTTGCTCGACTGGTCGGCGCCGAAGAGGTCGATGGTTACGCTGTAGTGGAAGTTCAGGTAGCGCTGCACCGTACCCAGGTCGATGGCACCAGCGGCGCGCACCTTCTGCGGGTCGTCGGTCTTGAGCTCGTTCATCACCTGCGCGGTGCGCGCCAGCACGCGCGATACGCCGGATTCGCCCACAAACATGTGGTGGGCCTCTTCGGTGAGCATGAACTTGGTGGTGCGTGCCAACGGGTCGAACGCGCTTTCGGCCAGCGCCGAGAGCTGAAACTTTCCGTCGCGGTCGGTGAAGTAGGTGAACATGAAGAACGCCAGCCAGTCGGGCGTCTTCTCGTTGAACGCGCCCAGAATGCGCGGGTTGTCCTGGTCGCCCGAGGTGCGCTGCAGCAGGGCCTCGGCCTCTTCGCGGCCGTCGCGACCGAAATGCTTGTGCAGCAGGTAGACCATGGCCCACAGGTGGCGGCCTTCTTCCACGTTGATCTGGAACAGGTTGCGCAGGTCGTACATGCTGGGCGCAGTCAGGCCCAGGTGGCGCTGCTGCTCCACCGACGCGGGCTCGGTATCGCCCTGCGTCACGATGATGCGGCGCAGGTTGGCGCGGTGCTCGCCGGGCACGTCCTGCCAGGCTTTCTCGCCCCTGTGGTCGCCGAAGTGGATCTCGCGGTTGGCGTCGCCCGGGTTCAGGAAGATGCCCCAGCGGTAGTCGCGCATCTTCACATGGCCGAACTGCGCCCAGCCCTGCGGGTCCACGCTCACGGCGGTGCGCAGGTAGACCTCGTGGTTGGTCGAACCCTCGGGGCCCACGTCGTCCCACCAGTTGATGAAGTTGGGCTGCCAGCCTTCGAGCGCGCGCTGCAGCGTGCGGTCTTCGCCCAGGTTGACGTTGTTGGGGATCTTCTCGCTGTAGTTGATCGTGCTCATGGAGGTCTCCTTGGATGGTTGGGGCGGCAGGGGTCAGACCCGGTTCAAATCGAAGCCGGCTTTCTCGCCAGTGCCGTAGACCTTGAGCGCACCCTTGTCGCCCACGGCGTTGGGGCGGTTGAAGATCCAGTTCTGCCAGGCGGTCAGGCGGCCGAAGATGCGGGTGTTCATGTTTTCCTTGCTGGCAAAGCGCAGGTTGGCTTCCAGCCCGGTGAGCGAGTCGGGCGACATGGCGGCGCGCTCTTCGATGGCGATGCGGATTTCGTCATCCCAGTCGATGTCGTCGGGTGCTGCGGTGACCAAGCCCAAGGCCAGTGCGGCATCCGCATCCAAAGGCTTGCCAGCGGCGGAACGGGCCGCTTCCAAGGGGGCGGTTTCTTCGTAGAAGCGGCGTTGCAGGCGGCTCTGGTCGTTCACCAGCGGCAGCAGGCCGAAGTTGAACTCGTTGAGCGTGATCCTGGGCGCGCGCTCCGCATCGTCGGGCAGGGCCAGCATGTAGGTGCGGTCTGCCGCGAAGGCCAGTTCGGCCAGCGAGCCTGCGAAGGCAGAGCCGACCTCCACCAGCGCGAACAGGCTGCGCGAGGACACATCGAGCCGCGCAAAGGTGCGGCGCAGTGCGCCAATGGTCTCGCGCACCAGCCAGTGGTCCTGGTGCGCGATCAGCGTGGCGTCGCTGGCCAGCACCGCCTGTGCGTCGCCTTCGGTCTTGAGAAGCCAGGTGCCGATGTCGAGTTCGTTGGTGCGCAGGTTCAGGATGGCGTCGTCCAGCTGGCGCGCCAGGGCCAGCGGCCACCAGGCGGCGCCCGCCGCTTCGATGCCGGCAATGTCCGTGGGCTGTGCGCCTGTGGGGGCCTTGACCGTGATGGTGGCCTTGCGGCGGGTGCGGTCGATGTCGACGCTGACATGCGCGTAGCGCAGGCTGTTGGCACCTTCCTCGCGCTCCACGCGGGTCAGTGTCACGCCTTGGGCATTCGCGGGCCGTTGGCTGCTGGCGGCCAGGCGCACCGCCGTTTCATCGACAGCGGCCGCAAACTGCGCGGGCTTGGCGATGCGGTCCACTAGGCGCCAGTCCACTGCGCGCTGGCCGCGCACCCCTTCCACGCTGGTGCAGAAGATGTCGGCCAGGTCGTGGCGCACATGGCGCTTGTCGGTCACGCGGGTCAGGCCACCCGTGCCGGGCAGAACGCCCAAAAGCGGCACTTCGGGCAGCGATACGGCGGAGGAGCGGTCGTCCACCAGCACGATCTCGTCGCAGGCCAGCGCCAGCTCATAGCCACCACCTGCGCAGGCGCCATTGACGGCAGCGACGAACTTCAGGCCCGAGTGCTTCGACGAATCCTCGATGCCGTTGCGCGTCTCGTTGGTGAACTTGCAGAAGTTCACCTTCCAGGCGTGGCTGGAGACACCCAGCATGAAGATGTTGGCGCCTGAGCAGAAGATGCGGTCCTTCGCGCTGGTGACGATGACGGTGCGGACCTGAGGGTGCTCGAAGCGCACGCGGTTCAATGCGTCGTGCAGCTCGATGTCCACGCCCAAGTCGTAGCTGTTGAGCTTGAGCTTGTAGCCGGGGCGGATGCCGCCGTCCTCGGCAATGTCGAGCGACAGGCGGGCGATCTGGCCATCCACTGTCATCTTCCAATGGCGGTACTGCGTGGGCTCGGTGCGGTAGTCGACGCGGGTAGGTGCGGTGGACTGGGCGGTCATAGGGCGTCTCCGTTAAATGCCTTAACAGGAATAATAATGCATACTTCTGTGCGGTGATGTGCATCATGATGCACATCCGCATGCAAGTCAATGCATGTGGTCGGAGCAACGACCGCAATGCACGACAGCGTTGATGTGAGGGTGTAGGGAGTTTGTTGACTGCGCCGCCGCGGGCTCAAGCGGGTGCGCTCATCGCAGCACGCACCCGTGCCTGCAGCGTCTGCAGGCTTTGCTCGGGGCTCTGGCCCGAGGTGTCGACGGTGATGTCGGCTTTGGAATAGAAGGCGGCGCGTCCGTCCAGAATGCGCCTGAGGTCGTCCATGGCCTCTTTGCTCGCGGCCATGGGCCGCATATCGCCCTGGGCCACCACGCGGCCCATGTGCTCTTCGGGCGCGGCGCGCAGCCACACGGTGGTGCAGTGGGTCAGCAGTTCGTTGAATGTGGCCGGGTCAGAGACGATGCCGCCTGGCGTGGCGATGACGACCTCGCTGTGGATCTGAACGATCTCTTCCAGAGCGCGGCGTTCGTAACGGCGGTAGGCGGTGGTGCCGTACAGGTCGTGAATCTCCCGCACGCTGCAGCCTGCCAAGGTCTCAATCTCGCGGCTCAGTTCGATCCTCGGCCGTGAGATTCGCGGCTTCGAAGTGGTAGGTGCCCTGGTCGGCGAGGGGCACGAGGAGCACGAATGGACCTGCGTGCGTCGAGATGGCCGGCAACTGAAGATCAATCT
>JBCNOJ010000434.1:0-4327 GCA_039593925.1 Acidovorax sp. | reverse complement strand
GCGATTGGCCTCCTGCACGGCGATGGCGTTGGCGACCAGCGCGGGCGGCAGCGGCAGCGTGGCCTGCAGGTAACGTGGCTCCACCAGCAGGCCCACTGCAGGGCTGCTGACCAGCGCCAGCACCTTGACGCGCGCGTTCTGCGCTGCGGCTGGGTCTGAAATATCGTCGAGCCCTTCGATCTGCGCTGTGGCGCGTTGCTGGCGCACGGTGCGCAGCAAGGGCACGCCTGGTTTTTCGGGGTTGAGGCTGAAGCGCGACTGGCCCGCACTGGCCACCGCCTGCCCGCCTGCGTTCCACAGCACCACATCGGTGGCCCCCAACTGGTCGCGAATGCGCTCCAGCACCAGCCCGGCGGAGGCATCCGGCACCAGAGCGACCTGGGCGCTGGCATTGCGGGTTTTGGCGGCCATGTCGGCGGCCAGCGAATCCAGCGACACACGTGCCAGGTTCACCCCTGCCGACAGCGCGCCCTCCACCTTCACATCGAACCAGGTCTCGATGGACCGGGTGACAAACTGGTACGAGACAAAATAAATGAGCAACCCGGGCACCAACCCCACCAGACCAAAAATGGCTGCCAGCTTGACCAGCAACCGGCTGCCAAACCGCCCTTTGCGCAGCCGCACCGCCAAGCGCACGGCAATCCAGACCAGAACGGCCAGCAGCAGCAGGGCCACCAGCACGTTCACGCCAAAGAGCCACGCGTAATTGCGCTCGTACAGCGCGCGATTGTTGGTGGCCAGGGTCAGCAGAAACAGCAGCACCAAACCGATGGCGGACATGATGGCGGCGCCCACTCCCACCGCCCACCGCACGGCCTTGGATTGCCGCGATGCAGCATGCGCTGTGGCAGACGACGAAGAAGGCGGTGCTGGCGTGGGGGCAGCGGCGTTTGTGTTGAACGGATCGAGTCCGCTCATTTCGTGTGCTCCGTGCCGACGCGCTGGCTGCGCGACACCAACAGGTTCCAGCCTGAGCGCCCTACCGCCCCAATCTGAAAAGGCCGGGGCAACTGCGACATATCCAGCCGGAAGCGGAAATTGACCGTGTGCACCGCGTCCGTATCAAGCGCGTCGCCTTCCGCAATCTTCCAGCGCGAAATGCGCTGAACTGCGGCCATGGCATCTGCAAAATCATCGAAGTTCTGCCCTAGAGATACGCCCAACCCAGAGTTGGTGATGGGCGTGGGCGAGGTGTTCAACCGCCAGCGGCGCGTGAGCGGCTGGTAGCTCAGGCGCAAATAGCGGGTGGTTGCCGCCACCTCGCGGTCTGACCAGTACCAGCGGTCCCGCATCACCTGCGTTTCCGCCACGAAGAACATGGGGATGCCTTTGTAGAGCGCATCTTCGGCCAGGGCAGGCAACGCGAATTGCATGGTGGTGCTGAGATACAGCCCATCTTCCGACTGGCTGAGCCGAAGCTCGCCCACTTCGGGCGGCGCCGCCTCTGCGGCGGCGGCTGGCCCGTTCACGAAAGCCAGTACGGTGGCAACCCACACCACAAAAGCGAGCCAAAGCGTAGCCCAACGGGCCCGCCGCGGCTCATTGGGATGATTTTTGCAACAGTGCGTAAAAGAACCCGTCGTGCTCACCGGTCAGATTGTCCGGGACAGTGCCGCCCTTGTCCGCGTTGCCGGGGATTAAATGGCCGGGCGAAGGCAGCAATTGCGCATCACTGTTGTGCGCAAGAAACGCTTGCACCTGATCGTCGCCTTCGGCGCGGAACACTGAACAGGTGCAATACAGCAGGCGCCCGCCGGGCTTGACCAGCGGCCACAGCGTGGCCAGCAGACGTGCCTGCAAGGCTGCCAGTTGGGCGATATCGGCTTCGCGCCGCAACCAGCGCACATCGGGGTGGCGCCGCACAATGCCCGACGCGGTGCACGGCGCATCGAGCAGGATGGCGTCGAACAACGCTCCGCCGCAGTGGGTTTGCCACCAGTCTTGCGGACGGGCCGCGTCGGCCACCAGCACCTGGGCGCTCAGCCCAAGGCGCTGCAACGTGTCGCCAATGCGCACGCTGCGGTCGGCGTCGATCTCCAACGCCGTCACCTGCAGCGGAGCACCAGCGCCTGCGTATTCGAGCAGGTGGGCCGTCTTGCCGCCGGGGGCGGCGCATGCGTCCAGCACGCGCAAAGGGCGGCTCAGGTTCAGCCCCTCCAACAACAAAGGCGCGGCTTTTTGCGCTGCGGCGTCCTGCACCGAGACCCACCCCTCTCCAAAGCCAGGCAGGCTGGTCACTGGCACTGCCTGCTGCAATACCAGCCCGGCATCCTCAACAGCTGTTGCTTCTAAATCAATAGCTGCTAGCGCTTGCTGGTATTGCGTTAGAGTGCATTTTTGCTTGTTAACCCGCAGTGTCATCGGCGCATGGGTGTTGTTGGCTTGCAGAATGTGTTCCCAATGCCGCGGGTGGTCCTTGCGCAGCCGGGCCACCCACCATGCGGGGTGGTTCCAGCGAGCCAGGGGGTCGGCATCGGTGCGCGCCACCAGCGCGTCGCGCTCGCGAAGAAAGCGGCGCAGGCAGGCATTGATGAACGCCGACTGTTGCCGGGTGGGTGGGTGGTGCTTTGCAGCCTCGACAGCCTGGTTGACCAGGGTAAAGGGCTCGTAGGGCGCTTCGGCCGGATTCCAGCTCAGGGCCAGTGCGGTGCAGAGCAACGCGTCTGCCGCAGGTGGCGGTGTGCGCTGGACCAGGCAGCGGCTCAGGGCCTGCGCGCGCCCGGCATGGCGCAGCATCTGGAACAGCAGGGCCTGCACCCCGGGTCGCAACAGGGCCGGGACCGCCGCGAGCGCCGCTGTGCCCGATTGCCCCGCTCGGATGGCCTGCAGTGCGCCGGCCACGCCGATGAGTTGCTGCCATAAAGCGGGCGCATTCGATGGGTGCGTAGCCCCCGCGGGGACCACGCCCTCCTGTGCTGTGCGGGCAGGCCTTGGCGTCAAGGCGGAGGTGGCACGGGCCGTGGCGTGCGAGGGCGCACCGCGGCGAGGGGAGCCCTGGGTGGGTCGTCGGGTCATTGAGCGGTTCTGGTGGTCACTGCAGGGCTTCCAGCACGCGTGCTGGCCTGAAACCAAACACCCGCGCCAGCACGCTGGCCGGAAACTGGCCAATGGCATCGTTGTATTGGGCCACGGCGTCGTTGAAGACCCGCGCAGCCTGGTCGTTCTGCTGCACGTGCTCATCCCAGCGCGCCTGCCACAGGCTGGGGGTGGACGGATCTCCTTCGGACGCTTCCAGTGCCCCTTCGCGCGCGGCCCCTCGCCAGGTGTCGCGCAGCACACCGCGGGCCGCTGTCAAGGCCGCCACGGCATCCACGGACATCGGGCGCGCACGCACCACGGCCAGGCAGGCGCTGAGCTGCGTGGTGGCGCCTTGCAGCGCGGCCATCTCTTTGTCCACGCCGTCATCGCCCCGCTGCGCGCGCTGCACCGTGCGAGCCGCGTTGAACTCGCCCAGCAGCGCCACCATGCGCACCATGTGCGCATCAAAGCTGCCAAAGGCCTGTGCCACCGCCGAACGCAGGCGCATGAGCCGGTTGTAGGCGCCAAGTGCCCAGAACAGCACGATGGCAAATGCCATCCAGAAAAGAGGCGATGACCACATGAAATTCCGCCGGAGCGTCTGCTGCATTCCGGCCCGAAAAGTTGAAAAAGCGGGAACCGTGTTCCATAAAAAAGCGCCCCCGCCTGCCTGAGGACAGGGCGGGGGCGCTTTGCTGACCGCTAAAGCCAGGGGCTCGCAGGTCAGTCGGCGGCCGCGTCGGAGGCGTCGGCGCCTGCAGCGACTTCCGTCGCATCGGCCTGCGCGCTCATTTCAGCCGCCTCTGCGTCCGCAATCGCTCGGCGCTCGGCGTCGTCCATGGCGTCCTTGGCCTTGCGTGCCTGGTGGTAGGCCAGGCCGGTACCGGCAGGGATCAGGCGGCCCACGATCACGTTTTCCTTCAGGCCACGCAACTCGTCGCGCTTGCCCATGATGGCAGCCTCGGTGAGCACGCGGGTCGTTTCCTGGAAGGAAGCGGCCGAGATGAACGAGTCCGTGGACAGCGATGCCTTCGTGATACCCAGCAGCAGGTTGCTGTAGGTCGCGGGGATCTTGCCCTCGGCCTGCAGTGCCTCGTTGGTGTTGAGGATCTCCGAGCGCTCGACCTGTTCACCAGCGATGTAGTTCGACTCGCCAACGTTCTCGACCACGACACGGCGCAGCATCTGGCGAACGATCACCTCGATGTGCTTGTCGTTGATCTTCACGCCCTGCAAGCGGTACACGTCCTGCACTTCATCGACGATGTAGCGCGACAGCTCTTCGATACCCAGCAAACGCAGGATG
>JBCNOJ010000433.1:0-4353 GCA_039593925.1 Acidovorax sp. | reverse complement strand
GGACAGAGCCCAAGAGCACCGATGCGGCGCCCTTCACGCTGCGCTTCACCGAGTGGCGGTGCGGCCACCACGGCACGCGCCCAGATGACATTCCGGTGCACAGCGTAGAACAGGCCCAGGCCATCGTGCGCGCAATCGGCTATTCCATCAGCCAGCCCGGCCACGCAAGGGCGGCGCTGTTCGATGAGCTTTCGGGCACCACGATCTACATCACCGACGATCATGCCGACACCATCGCGCCCGGCTGGCCCACCCGCACCATCGTCTATCACGCCACCCAGGTAGAACTGGCAGAACTGCTGAGCCTGCAGGCCGCGTTCGATTACTGCTACGGCGGAACCCTCAAACATTGGGACGGGACGACATTTCTAGACGACATGGAGGTGATGACGTCGCTGAACGTCGAAGCCATCGAGGCCGCAATTGCCCCGGTCGAATGGCATGAAGAACGCCGCGCAGTGTGCGAGGTGCCGCCCGTCATCAAGCCCGCTGCAGAGCTGTTGGTGGAACTGCGCGAGATTGCGCAGGAAATGGCCGAAGAAGCGGCGCGCAGCGTTGGGGGTGGTGGGCAATGAGCGCGCAACGCTGGTTGAGTGTGGCGCGGGTGGGAGGGGAATTCGCGGCCCGCAATGGGCATGTGGGAATGCTCTTAACCCTGACTGTCCCAGGGCGCATGCACCCCAAGAGGCTGGATGACAACGGGCGAGCGGTACCGAACGAAAAATACACCGGAGAAACGCCCGAGGATGCGCAGCAGTGGCTGCAGACGCAATGGGCCAAGGTGCGTGCTGGTCTTGCCCGTCGTGAAGTGCCTGTGTATGGGCTGCGAATGGTAGAGCCTCACCACGATTTCACGCCGCACTGGCATGTGCTGCTATGGGCTAGAAACGCCGAAGAGTGCAGGTGCGTGAGGGTGATTGTTCGCCACTACTGGCTGAACGGCAGTGTGCGCGAGCCAAGCGAAAACCGCTGGCGCGTGATGTTTGAAGCCGCGGACGGTGCCAGGGTGTCGCATGAGGTGCGCAGCTGTCTTTGCGACTCGGCAATGCTTGACGATTGGGCGCGCACCTGGGGTCTGCGGCGGGCGGTGCCCTTCGGTGGCTTGCGTGAGTTGGTTGCATGGGGGAAAGCCCCATGCGCGTGATTGCCTTCCGTGTTTCGCTGCTGGCCTGCGTGCTGGCGATCCTTGGTGCTGAGTTGCTGAGCGCCCCTTTGGTGCTGCTGGCCGCGGCGCTTGCTGTGGTTGGTCTTGGCGCCTGCGTCGCTGCACTGCTGGGGATTTCGCCGTGATGGTGTTCGCAATGACCTACCGCACAAGGGAGGGGTTGCGCATGCGCCCTGTGCAGGCCGCCAGCATGGCCGCCGCGTGGGCCTGCGCCTTCGATGCCATAGAGGCGCTGGGCCTGCCCGTGGCGGGCTTTGGCGTGCGCCGCCTGGGGGCCGCCGAGTGATGCAAGAGCCGAGCATGCAGGTGCAGAACGTGCTGCAGTCGCCCGGCAGCATGGGTAAACCGGCGCCCGCTGGTGGCAAGACCTTGCGCGAGCTGATGCGGCTGCGCGATGAGCTGGCGCGCATTGGCAGCAATGGCAAGTTTCAGGACTCCGCGGCACGGGAGTGGCGCCAGCTGCCGCGCAACTGGCGCGAAGACCTGCTGACGCTTGCAGGGCTGGGCAGCGATATGGATTCGCTGCAGCTGCTGGCGGGCCGTGACTGGCATGAGATACCGCCGCCAGAGCAGGGGCAAATACGCAGCGTGGTGCGCAGCGCAAAGCAGCACCTTGCGGGCTTGGTGGCCCTGGCGGCGAAGGGCTGACGCAATGGCGATTCCACGCAAGCCACCCACCGCCAGCCTGGCCGACTGGGAGAAGAACAAGCCCACGGCCCACATGGCGCGCGGCCACATGGAGCGCGTTATCAAGTGCGCCCCGGCGGGCTGGCAGGCGGCCATACGCGCCCGTTTTGACATCGGGCGGCCCCGCCTTGCGGCGGTGCAGACAGACGCGGAGTATCTGGCCACTCCGCCGGACTGGGTTGTGGCGTGGGACTTGTTGCAGTCCATCGCAGATTTTGAAGACCAGTTTGGAGCCGCGAGCCGGTGGAACTTGGACGATTACGAAATCTGCGCCATGGCCAAGAAGCTGGCGGCAGAGGCCGACGAACTGGACGCGCTGTGTTTGGCGGACGGTGGCACGCTGGAAGCGCGGGTGGATTCCATCCGCTTGCTGGTGCGGTGCGTGGGTATCACCGAGGACATCGCCATCAAGGGCCTGCCCGCCATCAAGCGGGCGCAAGACCCGGCCTGGTGGCGCCGCAGGTTGCGTGTGCACGTGGCCCGCACCGTGGAGGCTGGCGAGATCGGCCTTGGCCAGGTGCACAAGGCCAGCGGCGGCTATGTGAGTGAAAACGGGCTGCGGCGCCGACAAGACCAGCTCAAGCGCAACGCGGAAGCGTTGGAGCGCACGTTGTACCGTAATGAGGCCGGGCAGGTCTACAACCTGCGCGAGCTGGCCCAGCTGGGCAACGCCAACCCCGTCATCCGCGGTGGCGAGCTGATGACCCGCATTCGCGGCGCTGAGGAATACGCCGATGCGCGCGCGCATGTGGGCCTTTTCCTCACGCTCACGCTGCCAAGCCGTTTCCACCCCGTAAAGCTGGGCAGCGGTGGCCGCCCCATTCCAAACAAAAACTACAAGCCGGGCATTACCCCGCGTGATGGCCAGCTGTGGCTGCGCGAAATGTGGGCCAAGACGCGCTCAGCGCTGGGACGCAAGGGAATCAAGATGTACGGCCTGCGTGTGGCAGAGCCACACCACGACGCCACCCCGCACTGGCATGCGCTGATCTGGGCAGAAGACGAAGCGGGTGCGCAGGCCATTGAAGAGAGGGTGCGCCACTACTGGCTGAGCGACTGTGGCGGCGAACGCGGGGCGCAAGAGAACCGCGTGAACATCAAGCGCATGGTGAAGGGCGGGGCGGCGGGCTACGTTGCAAAGTACATCGCCAAGAGCGTGGGCCACCTTGCGCTGGCTGAGCATATGGACGTGGTGGACGGCCAGCAGATAACCCTGGACCTGGGCGACGCCAACCCCAAAGACGTGAAGGAATCGGGCCAGGGCTTCCGCCGGGTGGACGGCTGGGCGGCCCACTGGGGAATCCGTCAGTTTCAAACCATTGGTATGCCGAGCGTGACGGTATGGCGCGAGCTGCGCCGCGTGTCGCCGGATCAATTGGAGTTGTTCCAGACCGAGGGCGATAAGGCCACAGTGCGGGCGTTTCATGCGTGCCACCGGCGCGGCGATGTGCGTGCGGACTGGCGCCTGTTCATGGAGGCGATGGGCGGCCACGCGCTGCGCCGCCATGACTGGCACCTGCGCACGGCGCACCGAACGCCAGAGGCGGGGCAAGTCAACAAATACGGCGAAGAAGTCAAGGTGGGCCGCATCGTGGGCGTGAAGCCGCAGCGCGGGCGCATGTGCGGGCGGTGGATGGTGAGCCGCCGGATTGCGTGGGCGCCGGTGATCGGTGAAACCGCGAACGCCACGCACGCGGCTGATGTTGGCGCCAGCGTTGCAGCTGGCCAAGCGCAGGGCCTGGGTGCGACCCCGGCCCGCGCGGCTTTGCCGCGCGCTTGGACTGGTTTCAATAACTGTACGGCCCGCCTGAATGGCGAGCTGTCGCGGGCCGTTTTGGCGCCTGGAACCCACCGAATCGAGGAATGGGCCACCCCCGAGGTGGTCGAGTTCTTCCGAAACATGCGGCCGGTGGTGGCCGAAGAAGAAGAAACCGGGTGGGACTGGTGAAAAAGCAGACCCCCACACGCACCACCGCCGCCCAGGCGCGCAGCGGCATGCCTGAAAACGCCTCGCCCCTGCGCCGCCAGGTGCTGATGGCCGCCCGCCGCCGTTGCGACGACATGCAGGACGGCCCCGAGGCCCGCGAACAAATGCAGCGCGACGTGATGGACACGCCCGCCGAGCTGCTGGCCGACCTGTTGGCCGCGCTTTCCACCGTGCGCATCACGCGCGCGGATCTCGCCCTTCCTATTTCCAACAAGCCCGAAAGGAGCAATCCATGAACGCCAAACGCACCGAGCCGCGCGTGCACTGCTACCAGCGCCCGCTGCACGCGGGCTATGTGCCCGAAGCGGCCACCACGCCCGACCACCTGCGTGCCGTTTTTGAAGCAGAGCGCCAGCGCCTGGCCAACGCCGCCAAGCCACGCCGCAAGCGCCGCCAGCCCGCGCCGCCCGCGTCTCATCCCGGCCAAGCCCAGCTGCAGCTGGTGGCCTGAACCATCACCCACAACCACAGAGCGAGAACATGCAAAACCAACAGGCCTACGCGGCGAAATACG
>JBCNOJ010000432.1:0-4356 GCA_039593925.1 Acidovorax sp. | reverse complement strand
GTCGTTGTCGATCTTCCCCTTGAAGCTGCAATAGCTGAAGATGCCCTCGGTGACCACCGTCACCATGTCCACGCCCTCGGCCTGGGAGCCAACGATGAACGGCGCTGGCTTGTAATCAGGGTAGGTGGTGGAAGAGCCTACACCCGTCACAAACACCTCTTCCGACAGCAGCAGATCGCCGTTCCAGGCGGGCTCCGGCGCGGCCTCGGCACCTTCTGAAGCCTGGGTGCGCCCCGCAAAAGGCACCAGCGTGGCCTCGCCCGCGTCCAGCGTCTTGCGCAGCAACACCACCGGGTCCAGCCGCACCAGCACGCCAGCCTGGTTGGCATAACGGTCGCAAGCGCCCGCCCGCCCTTCCGATATCTGGCACAGCACCGGGCAGGCATTGCATTCCACCTTGCTCGCGTTCATGCGCTCATTGCGCGGCCGTGCGCGTTCCAGCACCTGGGGAAGCTCGGGCGCATCCATGCCCGGAAGCCCATCGGTCTTGGTGTGTTCAGTCATCGTGGAGCCCATTCATTGCATCTTTTCAAATGCTTGTACGCCCGTTGCATTTTGTGTAGCATTCACTTAACTTAAATGTTGCGAACACTACATTTATCGCGAATGTAGCGTAATCAATCTTTCTCCGCAATGGTGTTTTCGCACCCCCAAAAATGGTGCACGAGGAGCCCCAAAATGACGCATGTTGTCACTGACGCCTGCATTCGGTGCAAGTACACCGACTGCGTCGATGTGTGCCCTGTCGATTGCTTCAAGGAAGGCCCGGAATACCTGGTCATCGACCCGGACGAATGCATCGACTGCGCGGTGTGCATTCCGGAGTGCCCGGCCAACGCCATTTATGCCGAAGACGACCTTCCGGAAGGCATGGAGGTGTTTTTGCAGTTCAACAAAAAGCTGGCGCCCACGCTCCCCACAATCACCAAAAGAAAAGCGGCTTTGCCAGATGCGGAACAATGGAGGGTTGTGAGCCACAAGCTTTCAGGCCTGAACATTGCGCTCTAACGCGCTGCGGGCCCTGCACTTCAGCCAAATTCCTTATTTGCTTCCAACTTTTCCATCTAACGCACCATGAGCGCCTTTCTTGAAGAACGCGTCCTGTCTGTCCATCACTGGACGGACCGCCTTTTCTCCTTCACCACCACGCGCGACACCGCCCTGCGCTTCTCCAACGGCCATTTCACGATGATTGGCCTGCGCGGCGAGAACGGCAAACCCCTGCTGCGTGCCTACAGCATTGCCAGCGCCAATTACGAAGAGCACCTGGAGTTCCTGTCGATCAAGGTGCCCGACGGCCCACTGACTTCGCGCCTGCAACACATCCAGGTCGGCGACACCATCGTGGTGGGCAAAAAGCCCACGGGCACGCTGCTGATCGACTACCTGCTGCCTGCCAAACGGTTGTACATGCTCTCTACAGGCACCGGTGTGGCCCCGTTCCTGAGCCTGATGCGCGACCCCGAGACATACGAGAAGTTTGAAGAGGTCATCCTGG
The DNA here is from genome assembly GCA_039593925.1 of Acidovorax sp. Lineage (GTDB taxonomy): Bacteria > Pseudomonadota > Gammaproteobacteria > Burkholderiales > Burkholderiaceae_C > Acidovorax. The sequence continues at coordinate 2,858 of JBCNOJ010000432.1, read as the reverse complement.
TGCACGGCGTGCGCGAGGTGAAGGAACTGGCCTACCACGACTACATCACCGAAGAACTGCCCAAGCACGAGTTCCTGGGCGAGATGGTCAGCAAGCAGCTCAAGTACTACCCTACCGTGACGCGCGAGGAGTTCAAGCACCAGGGCCGCGTCACCACCATCATCGAGAACGGCCAGCTCGCGCGCGACCTGGGCCTGCCCGCGCTCAACCCCGCCGAAGACCGCGTGATGATCTGCGGCAGCCCCGAGATGCTGCGCGACCTGAAGCACATGATGGAAGAGCGCGGCTTCAACGAAGGCAACACCACGAAGCCGGGCGACTTCGTGATCGAACGCGCGTTCGCAGAGCAGTGATCCCTGTCGGGCCCCACTGCGGGGCCCGCGCCATCCACCAGGACCCGCCATGTCTGCCACAACCACCAAGACCCGGACAGCGTCCACCCGCTCCGCAACGGCCCGCAAGACGGGCGTGCGCGAACAGGCCGCACAGACCACGCGCGACAACATCCTGAAAGCGGCGACCAAGGTGTTCGCCCGCTACGGCTACGAAGGTGGCAGCGTGGAGAAAATCTCCAAGGCGGCCAAGTCCTTCGACCGGATGATCTACTACTACTTCGGCAGCAAGGAAGGCCTGTTCATCGAGGTGCTGGAGGAAACCTACCGGCGCATGAACGATGCGGAATCCAAGCTGGACCTGGACACCGCCAAGCCGGTAGAAGCCCTGCAGGCCGTGATCCGCTTTGTGGTGGGCTACTACCGCAAGAACCCCGAGTTCATCACGCTGCTCAACACCGAGAACCTGCACAAGGGCAAACACATTTCCAAGTCGATGCGCGCCCGCGAATACTCGTCGCCCGCCATCGAGGTGATCCGCCGCGTTCTCGAAAGCGGCCAGGCGCAGGGCCTGTTCCGCAAGGATGTGTCAGCGCGCGATGTGTACCTGCTGATCGCCGCCACGGGCTACTTCTACATGTCCAACCGGCACACGCTCGCGGCCTTTCTGGGCGAGGACCTGGAAACCCCCGACGCGCTGTCGCATTGGGAGTCGTTCGTCATCGACACCGTGCTGCGCACCGTGGCGCCCGGCCCCAGCCTGCCCAAAGGCAAATCGATCGCGTGAAGACAACGTTTTTTTAGAAGAAATCGGGGCCGCATGGTGCCCCGCACCACCCACGAGGAGCACCCATGGCAGAAGCAGCAGCAGGCGGCAAATCCGGCAAGGTCGTCATCAAGAACATCGGTCTTTTGTTGTCGGGCGACCTGGACCGGCCCATCCTCGATGCCGACACGATCGTGGTGAATGACGGTCTCATCGTGGCCGTAGGCCGCTACAAGGACTGCGACACCGACCACGCCAATACCGTGATCGATGCACGCCAGACCTGCGTGGCACCGGGCCTGATCGACAGCCACGTGCACCCCGTGTTTGGCGACTGGACGCCGCGCCAGAACCAGATCGGCTGGATCGACTCGACCATGAACGGTGGCGTGACCACCATGATCTCGGCCGGCGAGGTGCACCTGCCCGGCCGCCCCAAGGACATCGTGGGCCTGAAAGCGCTGGCCATCACCGCGCAGCGGGCGTTCGACAACTTCCGCCCGGGTGGCGTGAAGGTGATCGCCGGCGCACCGGTCATTGAAAAAGGCATGACCGAGCAGGACTTCAAAGACATGGCCGACGCCGGCGTCAAGCTGCTGGGCGAAGTGGGTCTGGGCTCCGTCAAGGCGGGCTATGAGGCGAAGGAAATGGTGGCTTGGGCGCGCAAGCACGGCATCCAGAGCACCATCCACACGGGTGGCCCATCCATCCCCGGGTCAGGCCTGATCGACAAGGACGTGGTACTGGAGGCCGATGCCGACGTGATCGGCCACATCAACGGCGGCCACACATCGCTGCCCTGGAAGCATGTGTGCGAGCTGTGCGAGAAGTCGTCCCGCGCTATCGAGCTGGTGCACAACGGCAACGAGAAAATCGCCATCCAGGCTGCACGTGCCGCCATCGAGCTCAAGTGCCCGCACCGCGTGATTCTGGGCACCGATGGCCCGGCGGGTTCCGGCGTGCAGCCCTTGGGCATGCTGCGCATGATTGCGCTGCTGTCGAGCTTTGCCGACATCCCGGCCGAGCTGGTGTTCTGCTTTGCCACGGGCAACACGGCGCGCATCCGTGACCTTAACTGCGGCCTGATCGAGGTAGGCCGGGCAGCGGATTTCGTCTTCATGGACCGGGCACAGCACACCGCAGGCGCTACGCTGCTGGAGAGCGTGCAGTTGGGCGACATCCCGGGCATCGGCATGGTGATGATCGATGGCATCGTGCGCTGCGGGCGCAGCCGCAACACGCCGCCTGCGACGGAGATTCCGGTCGTTCTTTAATTTCAAGCCCCCAAAAAGCCAAAGCCCGCAGACTGCGGGCTTTTTCTTGGTTGGCAGGGCGCAATCAATAGGTATCGGCCACACGCACGGCGCCGGGCTGTGCGCGCGGGTAAGGCTCTGCAGCGCGGGTTGCGCCATCGTCCACCCGAAAGCCTTTGCCCTGCAGCACCACCGGTGTGCCCACGGCGGGAGGCTGTGCGCGGGTGAATCGGCGCACAGAGCCGTCTTCCATGCGCACCGCCACTTGGTAAACCGTTTGCGTGCGTGTGCGCTCTTCCACCTTGTGGCCCACATAGCCGCCGCCCACGGCGCCGAGCACCGTCGCAGCCGCCCGGCCCGAACCCTTGCCCACCTGGTTGCCCACCACGGCGCCCAGCACACCGCCAGCCACCGCACCAACCCCGGTGGCGGGTGCGGCCTGCTGAACGGCCTGCACCGACTCCACCCGGCCGCAGGTGGCGCATGCCACGGGCGCACGTGCGGAGG
>JBCNOJ010000431.1:0-4362 GCA_039593925.1 Acidovorax sp. | reverse complement strand
CATGGTGCGCGATGGCAACAACCCCTCGTCCATCCTGTCGTGCTTGCGTGCCGCGCGCGAGAATGCGCGCGCGGTGCGTGGGGCGCTGACGACCGAAGTGTGGGAGACGCAGAACCAGACCTGGCTGGAACTGCACAGGCAACTGGAGGGTGATGCCTTTGAGCGCGACCCGGGCCAGTTCTTCGAGTGGGTGAAGTACCGCTCGCACCTGTCGCGCGGCGTGGTGCTGGGCACCATGCTGCAGGACGAGGCCTTTCACTTTCTGCGCATGGGTACGTTTCTGGAGCGGGCCGACAACACGGCCCGCTTGCTGGACGTGAAGTTCCACGCCGTGAAGAACGATTTTTTTGGCCGTGCCAGCGAGCGCAACCAGGAAAGCGACTTCTACCATTGGAGCGCCATTTTGCGTAGCGTGTCGGCCTTCGAGGTGTACCGTAAGGTCTACCGCGACGTGATCACGCCGGGCCGTGTGGCCAACCTGCTCATTCTGCGCAGCGACATGCCGCGGTCGCTGCACGCCTGCATGCGCGAAGTGGTCGACAACCTCGCCGTGCTGGCCAACGGGCAGTCTGGTGAAACCAATCGCCGCGCGGGGCGCCTGCTGGCCGATCTGCAATACGGCAGCATCGATGAAATCCTTGCCACCGGCTTGCATGCCTTCCTCACGCAGTTCCTGGACCGCGTGAACGATCTGGGTGGCGGCATCAGCCGGGATTTCTTGGTGGTGGCGGGCGACTGAGCTTTGCGTTCCCTGGCCCGTCGCAAGGGCCAGGGCCCGTTGTTGCACGGTGGGTCGCCGCTTGTATCACCACCAAAATTCAAGTGTTTTTTGGCTCTAGCGCTTATCTGGAAAGCGCTGAACGCTATAAATAATATAGCATCCCTTGGGGTGCCGCGGGGGCTGGCGGGCGGTCAATCAGCTCTACGCGTTGCGCTTCTGTTCTCTCAGCATGAAGAGGTACAGGCTCTCGACCTTCTCACGCGCCCACGGCGTCTTGCGCAGGAACTTGAGGCTGGACCCCACGCTGGGGTCGACCTGGAAACAGCGTATGGGAACCTGACGCCCCAACTCCTCCCAGCCAAAATAATCGGCCAGCGCCACCACCATGGCCTCCAGCGTGACGCCGTGCAAAGGATTGCGTGGCTGAACGGGTTTGTTGGCCGGTGGGGCAGGCTGCGGGGTCTCTGACGTGCTCATGGCGCGAAGCATACAGACTGACAGCGTGCACAGTTCCTGCAAGTCGCCCCATCGTCTGCAACGGGCTTGAATCCTGCCCCGTCACTGAGGAGCTGGCGTTGCCACGCCACGAGGTGCGTCCCCCTCAGGTGAGCGCACCGTAACGCGAAGCGGATCAGAGGGCGTCAGGCTTGGCGTTGCAGTTGCGCCTCGCGCTGAAACAGCTCGGCCGCCCAGTCCACAAACGCCCGCACCTTGGCGCTCAGGTGCCGGTTGGGCGGGTACACCACGTACACCGGCAGCAAGGGCTGGGTCCATTCGGGCAGCAATTGCACCAGCGCGCCGCTTTTCAGGTGCCGCTCGGCCTGCCAGCTTGTGATCTGGCCGATGCCCAGCCCCGCAATGACGGACGTGACATAGGCGTTGCTTTCGTTCACGCTCACCTGGTAGGGGCCGGTGATGTCGATGGTCTCTGCGCCCTGGCGAAACTCGAGCGGATAGTGCCTGCCGGATTGCGGTGAGAAATAGATCACGCTGGCATGCTGCTCCTCGATCTGCAGCGGGTGGGTGGGGGTGCCCTTGCGTGCCAGATAGTCGGGCGACGCTACCGTGATGAATTCCAGATTGCCAATGCGCCGCGCCACCAGCGACTGGTCGGTCAGCTCGCCACCGCGGATCACACAGTCCACGTTGTCGCCAATCAAGTCCACCGTGCGGTCGCTCACGCCCAAGTCCACCTGGATGTCCGGGTAGCGGGCGTGAAACTCCGACAGGTGCGGAATGATGAGCAGCTGTGCCACCGAGGTACCCACGTCGATGCGCAGGCGCCCACGCGGGTTGGCACGGGCGTTGGTCATGCTGGCCTCGATGTCGTCCAGGTCGGTCAGCAGCCGTACCGTGCGGTCGTAGTAGGCGGCGCCATCGGGCGTCACCGTCACGCGGCGCGTGGTGCGGTTAAGCAGCTTCACGCGCAGGCGCTCCTCCAGCGCCTGCACGTGCTTGGTGACCGTGGCCTTGGGCAGGTTCAGCGAATCTGCTGCCCGGGTAAACGTGCCGGCCTCCACCACCCGCACGAATATGCGCATGGCCTGTATCTGGTCCATGGCTTCTCCTTGAATCTGGAACTGCAGCGCCCACCAGTGGGCGCTGTGGAATTCTCACACGCGCACCATCGATTGATTGTTGAGCTTTTGGAAACAGTGCGGTGGTGTTTGGCCGGTTTATCTGGTGGGCCTGAGCCACTACATTTCAACCATTCTCAATTTAATGGGTACATGCCATGCAGCCCGACCGTCCTTCCTCGCCCACTTCGCCATCGCCTGCCGCCAGCGCCCCCGCAGCCATCGCTGCCAGCAAGGCGAAGGTGCCCCCTGCCTGCACCGACTCCACCATTGAGGTGGCCAAGGGCCAGGACGTGGCCGTGCGCATGTATGGCCGCAAGAAGGCCGGGCAGGCTTCGCCGGTGGTGGTGCACTTTCACGGTGGCGCCTTCACATCTGGCGACCTGGACAACGGCTGCACTGTAGCCACCCTGCTGCAGGAGGCGGGTGCCGTGGTGGTGTCGGTGGCGTACCCGCTCACGCCGTTTCCTCAGCCCGTGGAAACAGGCTACGACGTGCTCAAGTGGGTGCATCGCAACCGGGTGAAGCTGGGCGGGCAGGGCGCCTTGGTCTATCTGGCGGGTGAGGAAGCCGGCGGCAACCTGGCAGCCGCCGTGGCTGTGGTGACACGCGACCAATCGCATCCACCCCTGGCGGGGCAGATTCTGCTCTCGCCCATGCTCGACCCTTGTGTGGGCACGGCGTCGCTGCGCGAAGCCACAGGCAATGCCATGGGCTGCAAGTGGACGGAAGGCTGGCGCAACTTTCTGCGCTGCCCGCGCGATGCAGAGCACCCCTATGCCGTGCCTGCGGGCGCGCACCGCTTGGCAGGGCTGCCGCCCACGCTGATCATGGTGGGGGACACCGATCCCATGCACGACGAGGCGCTGGCCTACGCGGCGCGGCTGGAAGCCGCGGGGTTGCACGTGACCCGCCATGTGTTCTCCAAAGCGCCACAGTGGCCTGATGCCTTGCTGCAAACCGGCCAGCACGAATGTCCTTGTGCTGCAGGCGCCATCGAGCAGATTCGCCTGTTCTTCGAGGCCACCCGAAGTCCGGTGCCTTCCTGAGATACAGCGGCTGCAAAAACGCATTGACCTCAACTTGGGTTGAGGTTTGATACTGCTGCGCACCGCTTTCTTTTAAACCCGTTTTCATTGCTGATTTTTCCGGCCATGTGTGTCGGAGGGAGAGGCTTTGCCCGCAAAAAACCCAACGATACGGAGGAAAAACATGCACCCATTGCCTCGCCAGCCTGCCAGTAGCCAGCGCTGTCACAGCGCTGCCTGCTGCGCCGTCTGTTGACTGGATGCCTGCCCACACCGGCCCATTTGCACCCCGCGGTTAGCGCCGCAAGCCTGACTCCACCGACACCTAAACGGTTGCCACAAGCAGCCTCACCGATTGAAAGAACCACCATGAACTTCAACCGCTTTTCCCCGCAACGCCCCTTGGGCCTCGCCACCCTCGCCACCGCAATCACCGCCGCTGTTGCAGCAGCCATTCTGGTCTTTCAGGCCCCGCTGGCCCAGGCCGATGGTGGGCCTGCTGCGCCGCCGCCCATGCCTGTCTCCGTAGCGGCGGTGCTTCAAAAAGACATCGCCCTGTGGGAAGAGTTCTCGGGCCGGCTCGAAGCCGTGCAGCGCGTGGAAGTGCGCCCCCGCGTCTCGGGCGCGGTGCAGGCGGTGCACTTCCGCGAAGGCTCGCTGGTCAAGCAGGGCGACCTGCTGGTCACGGTGGACCCCGCCCCCTACGCCGCCGAAGTGGACCGCGCCGAAGCCCAGGTGGTCGCGGCGCAGGCCCGCCTGTCGTACACCCGCAGCGAGCTGGAGCGCGCCACGCGCCTGCTCGACGAAAAAGCCATCGCCCAGCGCGAGCATGATGAGCGCCTGAATGCCCAGCGCGAGGCCGATGCCAACCTGCGCGCTGCCCAGGCCGCGCTGCAGACCGCGAAGCTAAACCTCTCTTACACCCAGGTGCGCGCCCCGGTGGCGGGCCGTGTGGGCCGCATCGAAGTCACCGTGGGCAACCTGGTGGCGGCCGGTCCGGGCGCCCCGGTGCTGACCACGCTGGTGTACGTCAGCC
>JBCNOJ010000430.1:0-4367 GCA_039593925.1 Acidovorax sp. | reverse complement strand
CCTTCTTTGTGATCGCCACGCAGAACCCGCACGACCAGCTCGGCACCTTTGCGCTGCCTGAGTCGCAACTCGACCGGTTCCTGATGCGCATCTCCATCGGTTACCCCGACCGCGCCGCCGAGCGCGTGCTGCTGGCCGGTGCGGACCGCCGCGACATGGTGGATTCGATGTTGCCACTGTTGTCCGGCGATGAGCTCGAAGAATTGCAGCGCCAGGTGCTGGCCGTGCACACAGCCGATCCGCTGCTCAACTACGTCCAGGACCTGATCGCCGCCACGCGCTCGGGCCGCTGGTTTCTGCAAGGCCTGTCACCCCGTGCTGGCATTGCACTGGTGCGCGCGGCCAAGGCGCAGGCGCTCATCAGCGGGCGCGACTATGTGGCGCCCGACGACGTGCAGGCTGTGCTGCCGCAGACGATCGCCCACCGCCTGGTGCCGGTGGGCGATGCGGGGTGCGGCGCGGTGGAACAGGTGCGCGCCATGGTGGATGCCGTGCCCCTGCCTTGAGGCCGCTGCGCCATGGCCCTCGCCCCCTCCACCGGAACTTCCACCGGCACTTCCACCGGCACTTCCAGCGCCCACTCCAGCGCTGTCTCTCGCGCCGCCGCTGCACTCAACCCGCTTACCCCGCTGCGCCAGCGCTTCCAGCGCTGGTGGCAGGCGCGCCTCCCGCTCAGCGACACGCTGGGGCTCACCCAGCGCAACGTCTACATCCTGCCCACCGGTTCGGGCTGGATGCTGGCGCTGACGCTGACCGTGCTGCTGGTGGCCTCCATCAACTTCCAGCTCAATCTGGGTTATCTGCTCACCTTCCTGCTCGCGGGCAGCGTGGTGGTGGGCATGCACATCTGCCACGCCAACCTGCGGGGCCTGACGCTGCATCTGAAAGCGCCAGACCCGCACTTCATGGGCACCAGCACGGCGTTTGAAGTGCAACTCTCCAGCGAACGCAAGACGCCCCGCTACGGCATCGGCCTGTCGGTGCACGCGCCGGGCAAAGTCAGTCACCACTGGGCCTGGACGGATGTGCCCGCCCAGGGCCAATGCCGGGTTCAGGTGGCGTTTCGGCCGGAGCGCCGGGGCCTGCACGGCGTGCCCACGCTGACGGCAGAGACGCGCTTTCCGCTGGGCACGTTCCGTGTATGGACCTATTGGCGCCCCGCAGCGCAGGTGCTGGTGTACCCCGCCCCAGAAAACCCCGCCCCCCCGCTGCCTCCGGGCGAGCCCCGCGCCACCGGCACGGGCGCGGCGCAGTCGCAGGGCATTGGCGAATTTGATGGGGTGCGTGCATACCGGCGCGGTGATCCGCTCAAACTGGTGGTGTGGAAGAAAGCCGCCAAGTCGCTGGCCACGGGCACCGACGACCTGGTCAGCCGCGACGCCCAGCAGGCGCAGCGCCACGAGTTGTGGCTGGACCCGGCCCGCGCTGCGCTGCCCGACCATGAAGCGCGCATCTCGCGCCTGACCGCCTGGGTGCTGCAGGCCGACCGACTGGGGCTGGACTACGGGCTGCGCTTGCCTGGCATCGAGATCGCTCCCGACACCGGTGCCGCCCACCGCATGCGCTGCCTGGAAGCCCTGGCATTGTGCTGACTGATCCTGCTGTGCCGACCATGCCGAGAATTTACAAAAAAATGGCACCTAGCGCTCACCCATCAAGCGCTGATAGCTATCCAAACCATAGCAACCACTGCACCACATCGAGGCTTTGCCCGCCGCTTCCAAGGCAACCATGACCTTGCGCCAGACACTCGCTTCCCTACCCCGCGATGCACGGGACACCTTGTTTCTGCTGTTCGTGATCGCCTGGGTGGTCGCGCCCCAGGTCAACAACCTGCCCGGCTGGGCCAGTCTGCTCACGGGCGCCGTGTTGTTGTGGCGTGCCCAGCTGGCCTGGCACAACAAGCCCTTGCCCGGGCAGTGGACCAAATTGCTGCTGGTGGTGGTGGCTGTGGTGGGCACGCTGTATTCGCACCGCACCATCCTGGGCCGCGATGCGGGGGTAACGCTCATCGTGATGCTGCTGGCACTCAAGACCCTGGAGCTTCACGCACGGCGCGACGCGCTCGTGGTGTTTTTCCTGGGCTTCTTCACCATGCTCAGCAACTTCTTCTTCTCTCAGTCGTTGCTCACGGCCGGGGCAATGCTGGTGGCGCTGCTTGGACTGCTGACGGCGCTGGTCAACGCCCACATGCCGGTGGGACGGCCTCCGCTGGCACAAACTTTCCGCCTTGCGGGCACCATGGCCCTGCTTGGTGCTCCCATCATGGTGGCGCTGTTCATGCTGTTCCCGCGCATGTCGCCGCTGTGGGGCATGCCGGGTGACAACCTCACCGGCCGCAGCGGCCTCTCGGGCACGATGAAGATCGGCGACATGGCAGAAATCGCGCTGGACGAGCGTGTGGCCATTCGACTGCGGTTTGAAGGTGATGAGCGCAACATGCCGCCGCAGTCGGCGCTGTACTTTCGCGGGCCGGTCCTGACCGGTTTTGACGGACGGCAATGGCAGGCCGAACCCTTCCGCGAAGACAGCGCCTGGGCCGCCCGTGTGGCCGTGCCGGCCAACCTGCAGGTCAGCGGCCCCGCAGTGCGCTACGAGGTCACGCTGGAGCCCCAGCGCCAACCCTGGCTGATGGTGCTGGAGGCCACCCCGGATGCTCCGTCCCTCCCCAACATGCAGGCCTACATGACACAAGACCTGCAGTGGATGACCTCACGGCCCATCACCGAGGTGCTGCGCTACAAGGCCGTGAGCTATCCCACGTTCCGGCACGGGCCCGACACATCGAGCCGCCCATTGCGCCTGCACACCGAACTGCCACCCGGATTCAACCCGCGCACACTCGCGCTGGCTGCACAAATGCGCGCCGACCCGGCACTGGCGAACGCAGACACCCAGGTGCTGGTGGACGCCGTGCTGCGGCGCCTGCGCACCGGCGGCTACAACTATTCTTTGGAGCCCGGCGTGTTTGGCGAACACACGGCCGACGAGTTCTGGTTCGACCGCAAGGAAGGCTTTTGCGAGCACATTTCGTCGGCTTTTGTGGTGCTGATGCGCGCGCTGGATGTGCCTTCGCGCATCGTCACCGGCTATCAGGGCGGCGAGCGCAACCCTGTCGACGGCTACTGGACGGTGCGCAACGCCGACGCCCACGCCTGGGCCGAGGTGTGGATGGAAAACCGCGGCTGGGTGCGTGTGGACCCGACCGGCGCAGTTTCGCCCGGCCGGATCGGCGCCTTCCAGCGATTGCGCGCTCCCGAAGGCGCGTTTGCCTCAGCCATGGGCACCATCAGCCCCGGCATGGTGCAAAACCTGCGCGCCGTATGGGAAGCCGTTAACAACGGCTGGAACCAGTGGATCCTGAACTACACCCAGGCGCGCCAGCTGGATCTGCTCAAGGCACTGGGCTTCGAATCCCCCAGTTGGCAAGACCTGACGACGCTGCTGGGCAGCCTGATCATGCTGGCCGCCCTGGGGGGCGGCGCCTGGACGCTGTGGGAGCGCAGCCAGCATGACCCCTGGCTGCGCCTGCTGGCCCGCACCCGCCAGCGCCTGGCCCGCGCTGGGCTGCCGCTGCCCGACGCCCTGCCGCCCCGCGCCATGGCCGAACGGGTGCGGGCACAATTCGGCGCCGACAGCCAGCCCCTGGCCGACTGGCTGCTGCGGCTGGAACACCTGCGCTATGCACCCCAGCCCACGCAGGAGCTGGGCCAGCTGCGCCGCGAATTCGGCACCCTGCCCTGGCCCGAGCCCCACAAACACTGACCCCGGACCCATGCCGAAGACCTCTGTATCGACAACAGCGCGCCGCTCAATTGCGCATGCCATTGCTATCACCTTAATAGCTGCCAGCGCATTACCAGCAACCGCCAGCAGCCAAAAACAGTCAAAATCCGCCGCCACCCACACGAAAGCGGCCAACAAACCCGCTGTCCTGTACGCCACCCGCGCAGACGCAATGCAGTTCGCCGACGATTTGGCCGCACGCCGCGACCTGGACCGCGAATGGGTGCGCCAGGCAATTGGTCAGGCGCAGTTCCTGCCGCAGGTGCCCAAGCTCATGCTGCCGCCAGCCAAGGGCACGGCCAAAAATTGGCGTGTGTACCGCAGCCGCTTTGTCGAGCCGATACGCATCCGCGCGGGCGTACGGTTCTGGCAAGACAACCGCGACGCGCTGGAGAAGGCCGAACGCGAGTACGGCGTGCCCGCCGAAATCATCGTAGGCATCATTGGTGTCGAGACCATCTACGGCCAGCAGATGGGCAACATACGGGTGATGGACGCCCTGGCCACCCTGGCGTTCGACTTCCCCTCCGCCCACCCGCGCGCCAAGGAGCGCAACGAGTTCTTCCGCCGCGAGCTGGAGC
>JBCNOJ010000043.1:0-17504 GCA_039593925.1 Acidovorax sp. | reverse complement strand
TGGGCATGCTGCGCCTGACCGGCGTGGATGTCCCCGAGCGGCCCGACCTGCGGCATCTGGTGGCCCGCTCGGCCCGTGCCATGGAAGACGCTCTGCTGCTGCAGTTGCCCCACGCGCTGCTGCTGCGCGTGAACTGGCCCGGCTGCCCGCTCGGTGGCGAAGGCGACGGCCTGTTGGCGCTGGACGCCCATGGTGCGGTGATGGGGTGCAACAGCACGGCACGGCAGCTTTTGCCCATGCCGCTGTGCCCACCCGGTGCGCAGTTGCACTGCGGTGACCTGATGGCGCTGCCCTGGACATTGCTGTTCGACGCTGCCCGCCACAGGGGCCCGCATGCGCCCATCGACCTGCCGTTGTGGTCTGGACTGCGCCTGCACGGCGTGGCGCTGCGCCCTGACAGCGCGCGCAACATGCATGCGGGCGGTAGCCCCGCTGGCGGCATGTATGCCACGCTGGCAACCCCCGCTTCCGGCGCCGTGGCGCCGGCGCCTTTGCGTGAGGCAGAAACTGCGCTGATACGTAAGGCCGTGCAAGACGCACGCGGCAACGTGGCCGAAGCTGCGCGTGCACTGGGCATCAGCCGCGCAACGGTGTACCGCAAGCTGGGGCCGCCTCGTAACAAGGCCGTCTGAAGCGGGCGTTTCCAAGCGGCGACCCTGGCCAAATATTCCAATAAAAAATGGCCTCTAGCGCTTGTCCAACAAGCGCCAATAGCTACTATTTGGATAGCAAGAAAGCAGAAAGACAAAGACGCAATGGCTCGGCGAACCCCTTGAGCGTCACACTTCCGCCAACGCCAGCACCACAGCGTTGTCGTCCAGCACCAGGGCGACCCGGCTGCCCGCGCGCAGGCCGCTGTCGGGCGGCGCAAACCCGACCATCTGCAGGCCTCCAGCGAGCAACTGGGCAGACACTTCGTCGCCCGATGCGCCGCGCACCACGCGCACCGCGCGCGCCTCCAGCCGGCAGGTGCCCTGCCCACTGCCACTGGCGGACGGCGGGTGTGGTGCAAAGCGCTCCACACGCACCGCCGTGGCCTTGCACAATGCCTGCACCACCAGGCCCGGCTGCAGGCCCAGCAATTCGGCACTTTCACGCGTGATACGCGACGAGAGCACGGGGCGCGCCTCGTCGCGCAGCGTCTCGAACGCCAGATGCACGCGCACGATCTGCCCCATCACTTCCAGCTTCTGCACCACACAGGGCAACTGGTTGCGCATGCTGGTGCGCACAGCCAGGCGCGCCAGGGCCGGGCCGGTGTGCGGCGCGCCTTGCCAGCGCGAGAGAACGGCGCCGCGCGCCTGCGCCATGGCATCGGCAGCAGACAACAGCTGGCGGCCTGCGTCGGTCAATTGCGCGCCACCGCCCCCCGAGCCGCCCACCGCCTTGGCCACCAGGGGCGTGCCCGCCAGATTGGTGAGCGTATCCACCGCCTGCCACGCGGCCTTGTAGCTCACGCCCACCGTGCGTGCAGCCTGCGAGATGGAGCCACACTCGCCGATCTGGCGCAGGATGTCGATGCGTTTGTCGGTGAGTGCGTGGCCCAGGGCCGAAGACAGGGCAAGGGGTGCAGAGGACATGCCGCGATGATGCATCAGGGCAGCTGCACGGACCCGTGCCTCAGCGCGCAGGCAGGAAATGCGCTGCCATCCCACGGCTTTCACATACCGTGCCCATAATGCCAACGCAGGCCCGTGTGGCCGGCGCATATCGAAACCTTCGCGATATGGCCAGCGCCCCACCGAGGCTCCGCGTTTGCCCCGTGTTCTTCCCTTCCCCAACCTCAGCAGGAGAAAACCGATGTCCAAAGTTCTCGTTCTCTACTACTCCACCTACGGCCACATCGAAACCATGGCCCAGGCCGTGGCCGAAGGCGCCCGCGCAGCCGGTGCCACGGTGGACGTGAAACGCGTGCCCGAAACCGTGCCGCAGGATGTCGCCAAATCCGGCCACTTCAAGCTGGACCAGGCCGCGCCGGTGGCCACCGTGGCCGAGCTGGAAAACTACGACGCCATCATCGTCGGCGCCCCCACGCGGTTTGGACGCATGCCCTCGCAGATGGCGGCGTTCCTCGACCAGGCGGGCGGCCTGTGGGCGCGCGGCGCGCTCAACGGCAAGGTGGGCGCGGCCTTCACCTCCACCGCCACGCAGCACGGCGGCCAGGAAGTCACGCTGTTTTCGATCATCACCAACCTCATGCACTTCGGTATGGTCATCGTGGGCCTGCCCTACAGCTTCCAGGGCCAGATGACGCTCGATGAAATCACCGGCGGCAGCCCCTACGGCGCCACGACCATCGCAGGCGGCCAGGGCCAGCGCCAGCCCAGCGCGCTGGAGCTGGACGGCGCCCGCCACCAGGGCCGCCTTGTCGCCGAAACGGCCAACAAGCTGTTTGGCGGCTGATCGAGCGCAACGCAGCTCCCTGCCAACCCATAGGGACGGCGGCTTGCCCGGCCGTCCCTTTTCTTTGTGAACCGATCATGACCTTTGCCAACCACGTCGACGCACCCGCACTGCAGCGGCTGATCGATGAAACCACCAGCCCGCTGCTCATCCACTTCACGGCCGAATGGTGCAGCCCTTGTCAGGGCATGGCGCCCTTTCTGGAGGCGTTTGCCGAATCGCGTGCGGGCAGCCTTCCGGTGGTGAAGGTGGACATTGATGCGCACCCTGAGATTGCCTCGCGCTTCATGGTGCGTGCTGTGCCCACGCTCTACGTGCTGCACGATGGCCGCGTGCTCGGGGCACACACAGGCGCCCTCTCCGGCGCGCAGCTGGCGCGGTTCGTGGACGGCAGCATCGCTGCCGCGCAGTAAGCTGCGGGGGCCTCAGCCCGCGCCTCTTAACGGCAGGCCCTGAGGGGCGATTGGGTCCATGGGTGCAACGGTCTGTGTCCGTGGAACGGGTTTATGGCTCGCCGCGACGAAAGTACATTGGCGTGACTGACCCACACCCCTGTTCAACCGCCAATCCTTGCCGACACCCATGACCATCGAAGCCCGAATGAACCGCGCCGACGGCGCCCTGACCACCCTGAGCAATGGCCGCCATGTGTGGAACGCCGACGTGGGCAAGATGCTCGGCTCTGGCGACCGCGCCCCTGACCCGCACGATCTGCTCGACTCGGCCCTGGCCGCGTGCACCACGCTGACGCTGGAGCTGTACATCCGGCGCAAGCAACTGCCCGTGACCGCGCTGCGTGTGACCGTGGACCACGTGGAAAGCAAGACTGCCGAGGGCGCGGTGCACTACGGGCTGCAGCGCAGCATTCACATCGAAGGCGAGGGCCTGAGCGCCGACGACCGCCAGCGCCTGCTCGACATCGCTGGCAAGTGCCCCATCCACCGTGTGTTGGAGGGTGAGATCGCCATCCAAACTGCGCTGGTGTGAGCACCAGCCATACTGCTCCACACGGCAACAAACCCGCTCCACGACTTCGCCTGCCGCCATGACACAGCCCTCTTCCTCCGCCCCATCCCCCTCGGGCCCGGTGCTCGATCGCATCGCCGCCAAATCGAGTGAACTGGCCGAAGGCCTGACGATTCGCCGCAGCCTGCCCACGCGGCAGCGCCGCATGATCGGTGCGTGGTGCTTTCTGGACCACATCGGCCCCGTGGCGTTTGCGCCAGGCCACGAGATGCATGTGGGCGCCCACCCGCACACGGGGCTGCAGACCTTCACCTGGATGATCGAGGGCGAGATCCTGCACCGCGACAGCCTGGGCAGCGAACAAGTCATCCGGCCTGGGCAGGTCAACCTGATGACGGCTGGGCACGGCATCTCGCACACCGAAGACTCGATGACCCATGGCCAGCGCCTGCATGCTGCGCAGCTGTGGATTGCGCTGCCAAAAACCGAGGCGCACCGCGCGCCAGCGTTCGACCACTACGCGGATCTGCCGGTGTGGCAGCAGGACGGCTGCAACCTCACGCTGGTGGCAGGCACCCACGCGGGCCACACGGCGCCCACCCGCCTGTATTCGCCGCTCATGGGGCTCGACATTGCAGGCCCGGCGGCAGCACAGGCGCACCTCGAACTTCCGCTGAACCCCGGCTTTGAATACGGCCTGCTGCCGCTGGAAGGTGCTGTCACGCTGGCCGACGAAAGCGAAACCTTTGCCGCCGATGAACTGGCTTACCTGGGCACCGGCCGCAGCCAGTTGCGCCTGTCACTGGCCCCCGGTACACGCGCCCTGCTGCTGGGTGGCGCACCCTTTGGCGAAGACATCGTGATGTGGTGGAACTTCGTGGACGAAGCCCGCGCGCCCATCGCCGAATCGCGCCAGCAGTGGGAAGACCACGACCCGCGCTTTGGCACCGTGGTGGAAGGTGAACACCGCCGTGTACCGGCGCCAGCGCTGCCCTGGGCTGCTGCAAACCCAACGGCGTGACGCAGGCCGTGGCGGGCCGTGGGGGGGAGGTCTATACTTTCGCTATTCCAATCATGAATAGCGCAGCCGCCATTGCACCCGTGTCCTATGCACCACCCGCACCCCTCCGCAGTCCGCCTTGCTGTCTTTGCGCTCGCCAGTTGCCTGCTGGGCATGGTGCCGCTGCAGGCCGCACATGCCGACACCGTGTCGGTGGCCGTGGCGGCCAACTTCACGGCGCCCATGCAGAAAATTGCTGCGGCCTTTGAAGCCGACACGGGCCACAAGGCCGAGCTGTCGTTCGGTGCCACCGGCAAGTTCTATGCGCAAATCAACAACGGCGCCCCGTTTCAGGTCTTGCTGTCGGCGGACGACACCACGCCCGAGCGACTGGAGAAGGAAGGCAAGGCCGTGGCCAACACCCGCTTCACCTACGCCATCGGCACACTGGTGTTGTGGAGCGCGCAGCCCGGCTATGTGGATGCGCAGGGTGCGGTGCTCAAGACCGGTGACTTCAAGCACATCGCACTGGCCAACCCCAAGCTCGCGCCCTACGGGGCGGCCGCCATGCAGGCGATGCAAAAGCTGGGCGTGGCCACCACCCTGCAGCCGCGTTTTGTGCAGGGTGAGAACATTGCGCAGACCTTTCAGTTCGTGAGCAGCGGCAACGCGCCGCTGGGGTTTGTGGCGCTGTCGCAGGTGATGGTGGACGGGCGCATCGACAAGGGCTCGGCCTGGCAGGTGCCGGCGCAACTGCACGATCCCATCCGCCAGGATGCCGTGCTGCTGCAAACCGGCCAGGGTAATGCCGCCGCGACGGCGCTGCTGCAGTACCTGCGCGGTGACAAGGCACGTGCCGTCATCAAGGCCTATGGCTATTCATTTTGATAGCTGTTAGCGCAGGCCAAATAAGGGTTCTGATCTATTTTTTCACTCAATCCCTTTAACAACCGGCGCCATAAGCTCACTTTTCAATAGCATGAACCTCAGCCCCGAAGATTGGGCCGCCATCTGGCTCACGCTCAAACTGGCCAGCGTGACCACCGTGCTGCTGCTGGTGCTGTGCACGCCGCTGGCCTGGTGGCTGGCGCACACGCGCTCACGCTGGCGCGGCCCCGTGGGCGCCGTGGTGGCGCTGCCGCTGGTGCTGCCACCCACGGTGATCGGCTTCTACCTGCTGGTCACCATGGGCCCCAACGGCCCGCTGGGGCAATTCACGCAAGGCCTGGGGCTGGGCACTTTGCCGTTCACGTTTGAAGGGCTGGTAGTGGGCTCGCTCACCTACTCGCTGCCGTTTGCGGTGCAGCCACTGCAAAGCGCGTTTGAAAGCATGGGCACCCGCCCCATGGAGGCGGCCGCCACGATGGGCGCCAGCCCGCTGGACCGGTTCTTCACCGTCGCTTTGCCGCTCACGCGCACGGGGTTTGTCACCGCGGCCATTCTGAGCTTTGCGCACACGGTGGGTGAGTTCGGCGTGGTGCTCATGCTGGGCGGCAACATCCCGGGCGTGACGCGCGTGGTGTCGGTGCAGATCTACGACCACGTGGAAGCGATGGAATATGCGCAGGCCCACTGGCTCGCCGGCGGCATGGTGGTGTTTGCGTTTGTGGTGCTGCTGGGGCTGAACCTCACGCGGCGCAGGGCACCGTCGATGGTGAGCTAGCAAATGGGCACAACCACAGACATCGCCGCTCGACTGCACCTGGTGCGTCCCGGCTTCACGCTGGACGTCGACCTGCGCCTGCCGGGGCGCGGCGTGAGCGCGCTGTTCGGCCCGTCGGGCTGCGGCAAGACCACGGTGTTGCGCAGCATTGCTGGCCTCACGCGTGCACAGCCGGGCCGTGTGGTGGTGAATGGCGAGGTGTGGCAGGACGACGCCCACCGCGTGTGGCGCGCCACGCATGAACGCGCCTTGGGCTACGTGTTTCAAGAGGCCAGCCTGTTCGACCACCTGAGCGTGCGCGGTAACATTGACTACGGCCTCAAGCGCACACCGGCCGCACGCCGCTCGGTCGCCATCGACCAGGCAGTAGACCTGCTGGGCATTGCCCACCTGATGGACCGCAGGCCACACGCACTGTCGGGCGGCGAGCGCCAACGCGTTGCCATCGCCCGCGCGCTGGCCACCAGCCCGCGCCTGCTGCTGATGGACGAGCCCCTGGCCGCGCTGGATGCGCAGCGCAAGGCCGAGCTGCTGCCCTATCTGGAACGGCTGCACCAGGCGCTGGAGATTCCGGTGCTGTACGTCAGCCACGCCATTGACGAAGTGGCGCGCCTGGCCGGGCACCTGGTGCTGATGCAGGACGGGCGTGTGCTGGCCGAGGGCAGCACGTCCGAGTTGATCGTGCGGCTGGACCTGCCCCTGGCCCATGGCGACGCGGCTGCTGCGGTGATCGATGGAACGGTGCAGCACTACGACCCGCACGACCACATCGCCACCGTCGATTTCGCCGGGGGACAGTTGCTGCTGGTGAGCCCCGCCGCGCGGGCTGCGGGCGATGGCCTTCGCTTGCGCCTGCAAGCCCGCGACGTGAGCGTGGCACTGGCACCGCCCAGCGATACCAGCATCCTCAACGTCCTGCCTGCGACGGTGGTGGCCCTCAGCCCCGACAGCCCCGGCCAGTGCATGGTGGCGCTGGATGCGGGCCCCACGCGGCTGCTGGCACGGGTCACCCAACGGTCCGCACAGGCATTGGCGCTGGCACCCGGTCTGCGTGTGTTTGCGCAGGTCAAAGGTATCGCGATCATCAATTGAGCGCCTGCGCGCAACACGGCCATCCAGCCCCGCACGCCTTCTGCCGTGTAAGGCAATTCGCGGCTCCGGCGCCGTATGATCGGCGGCCAAAAACAAGGGCGGGAGTGCGTGTACATGGTTTCAATCTGGCATGACGCCACCCAGGCGTTCTCGGTGGCGTTTCCGCCGCTTCTTGAAAGCACGCTGTTCTGGGGCTTTGCCACGTTGGTGGTTCATGTGTGCCAGCGGCTGGTGGAGCACACCGCGTATTCGGTAGACCCCTCAAGCCGCCACATCAGCGCATCGCATGCAGCCCTGTGCGTTGGCTGCGTGGTGTGGGCGCTGGATGTGGTGGGGCTATTCATGTATTCGGAGCTGGCACACCAGGTGCTGGAGCTGGCGCCCGCGCTCAGTGGCCTGCTCATCATGGCCGTCAGCGCGCGCCTGACGATTCCCACGCTCAGCACCAGTGCCAGCAAACGGCGCATCATGGTCGCCGGCGTGTGGCTGGCCGGGGGCATGCTGGCGGCGCACTTCACCATCACGCGGGGCTATGTGCACACGTTTGCGCAGGTGAACTGGTTGGCCATCGTGCTGTCGATGGCCACGGCCGTGGGGCTGGCCACCTACACCTCGGTGCGCCACCGTTCGGCCAAGCTCAGTGTGCTCACGCCCCATTTCCGCCCGCAGGCATGGCAGGACAAAGTGGCCTGCGGTGGTGCCATCCTGCTGCTGCACTGGCTGCTCATCAACACCTTTCCGCTGCACCTGGGCGCCCCTGCGGGAGACTCGGACGGCATCGCGCTGCTGGTCATCCTGCTGGTGTTTGCCATCGCGGTGGCGCTGGAGCAGTTGACCAACATGCGTTGGGACGCTGGCCGCCAGCGGTTGCTGCGCCGGGGCCTGTCGCTGATGCGGGTGTCCAACATGGCGCACAACGCCGCGCGCGACATGGAGCTGTCGCTGATTGCAGACCATCTACCCACCCTGCTGCTGCCAGAGCGGTTGGCGCTGCACTTTCAGCCCATCGTGGATGCTCAGCAGCGCGGCATCCAGTTTGAAGCACTGCTGCGCATGACAGACCGTACTCTGGGCGACATCCATCCCGAAACCTTTCTCTTGGTGTGCGAGCTGCAAGGCAAAACAGCCGAGGTGGACCGCATGATCCTGCGCAATGCGCTGGATTGCCTGCAGGGTTGGCAACAGGCTGGCCTGCACGACACCTCCATCAGTGTGAACGTGGCCCCCATCACGCTGCTGGACGATGCTTTTGCGCCATGGCTGGAGCGCGAGCTGGCTGCGCGCGCCCTGCCCCCACAGGCGCTCAAGCTGGAGATGACGGAGCACGCCATCATCGCGCTCGGTTCGCAGATGGTGGCCGCCATCGATGCGCTGGGCCGCCTGGGCGTGGTGGTGGTGATGGACGACTTTGGCGCGGGCTATTCGTCGCTGGGCATGCTGGCCGACTTGCCCATTGCCGGCATCAAATGCGACCGCCTCTTTGTGCGCCAGCTCGCGCAGGACCGGCGCCGCCAGTCGCTGCTGCGGCACCTGGCCGCGCTGGCGCAGGAGTTTGGCCTGACCGTGGTGGTGGAGGGCGTGGAGACGGTGCAGGAGCTTCAAACGCTGGCCGCCCTGGGCCTGCACTGCATTCAGGGCTATGTCTTCAGCAAACCCCTTCCCGCGGCCGATATCCCGGCCTGGCACCGGCACCAGATGCATGCCCAGCGCGCCGCTCTGCAAGCCGCGCTGCTCGCGCCGCGCGTGCCGGTTATCCACCCACCCGGCGCACCGGCGCTGCCGCCCGTACCCTGGGCGCCCCGCACCTGAACAGGCCACCGGCTGCGCGTGACGCGCACTATGATCCGCCATGCTCATCGAGACGCTGGACACCGCGCGCGACCTCGGTCGCCTGACAGAAATCCTGGGCGTGATGGTGCGCCACGGCTTTGGCGACACGGTGCGCCGCCTCGGCCTGGCCGACCGCCTGGAGCGCGCAGGCCAGGCGCTGCACTGGCCCATCGCCGCCGAGCTGGCGCGCGTGGAGCCACCTGCACAGGTGCGCATGGCCCTGGAGGAGCTGGGCCCCACGTTTGTGAAGTTCGGCCAGATCCTGGCGGGCCGGGCGGACCTGTTCGGCCCCGAGTGGATTGCAGAATTTGAAAAGCTGCACAGCCAGGTGCCCGCCCTGCCCATCGATCTGCTGCGCCCGCAACTGCGCGAAGACCTCGGCGGGGAGCCAGAGGACGTGTTTGCCACGTTCGACACCACGCCGCTCGCCGCTGCATCCATCGCCCAGGTACATCGCGCGCGCCTGCTTGACGGCACCGAGGTGGTCGTCAAGATCCGCCGCCCTGGCATTGCCGACACCATCGACGCCGACCTTCGGCTGCTGCAACGCCTGGCAACGCTGGCCGAGGCCGAATTGCCGGCCCTCAAGCCCTACCACCCGCAGGCGCTGGTGCGGGAGTTTGCCCGCTCATTGCGGCGTGAGCTGGACCTGGCCAGCGAATGCCGCCAGGCCGAGCGCATTGCCGCCAACCTGGCAGAGCTGCCTTACATCGTGGTCGCACGCGCGCACTGGGCGCACACAGGCGAGCGCGTCAATGTGCAGGACTTCATCGACGGCGTGCCTGGTCACAACCTGCAGGCGCTCACGCCCGCTGCAGGGTTTGACCGGGCCCTGCTGGCGCGGCGCGGCGCCCAGGCCATGTTGAAGATGATTCTGGAGGATGGCTTGTTCCACGCCGATCCGCACCCAGGCAACGTGCTCTACCTGCCCGGCAACCGCATCGCCTTCATCGACTTCGGCATGGTGGGGCGGCTGTCGGAACGCCGCCGCGACGACCTGCTGCACCTGTTGTTAGGCCTGGTGCAGAACCAGCCCCTGGCGGTGGTAGAGGTGCTGATGGGTTGGACCAGTGATGGCCCCGGCGTGAATGCTGGCCAGCTCGAAACCGAGATCGAAGCCTTTGTGGACCAATACCACGGCGTGCCGCTCGCCCAGCTGAGCCTGGGCCAGATGCTGGCCGATGTAAGCACCATCCTGCGCGAGCACCATCTGGGCCTGCCGTCTGACCTGGCACTGCTCATCAAAGCCTTCATCTCGCTGGAAGGCATGGGCCGCAACCTCGACCCAGGCTTTCACATGGCCACCGAAGCCCTGCCGTTTCTTCGGCAATTGGCCAAGGACCGGTACCAGCCCCAGGCGGTGGCCAGCCGCGCGTGGCGCACGCTGCGCCGCATGCTGTCCACCGCCGAACAGTTGCCCGACGACATTGCCCGGCTGCTGCGCAACGCGCGGCGCGGCAAGCTGCAGGTGGGGATTGAGCTGGCGCACCTCAAGCGCGTGGGTGACCAGATCGACCGCTCGGCCAACCGGCTCGCGATGGCGCTGGTGATTGCGGCGCTCATCATCGGCTCGTCCATCGTGATGACCGTGAAAGGCGGCCCGACGCTGTTCGGGCTGCCAGCCTTTGGTTTTCTGGGCTTTATGGGTGCGGTCGTTTGCGGCCTGTGGCTGGTGCGCGCCATCTGGCGCAGCAGCCACCGCCGCGACGACGATTGAATGCAGCCTAGGCCTGGCTGCATGGCCGGCTCAGGGTGAGCCAAATCCCCGCCGCTGCAGTTCAGCCTGGGCAGGCGGTTCTCGCAGCGCCTGCGCAAAGGCCTGCGCAGCGGCCGACGCGCCGCTGCGCACCGTGAGCCCATACGCCGCGCCGACCTGCAACGCTGGGGGCAACTGCACCACGCGCAGGCCCGGCACCTCGGCCTGCGCAGCCACGGCGTTGGTGCAGTAGGTCAGAAACACATCGGCCTGCCGCTGCTCCATGACCCAGGCATAGGTACCGCGGCCCGAGGGCGGCTTGGGCGAATCCGCACCGCCGGTGAGCTTCAGGGCTTTGGCATCCAGCCGGGCGAAGGCGCCAGGCTGTACACGGTCGGCCTGGCGGAACAGCGCCCACGCATAGTCGCCGGAAGGGTCCGCCTTGGGCGTGGACGTGCCCACGCGCACGTCGCTGCGCAGCAGTGTGGCCAGCAAGGTTTCGGGCGTGGCGGTGATCTGGTCGCTGGTGAGGGCACACAGCGCATTGCGCGTGAACACCACCGGCGCCTGCCAGCCGCCGCGCGCGGCCAGGCGCTGGGGGTGGTCCGTGTCGGCAGACGCAAACACCTGCGCAGGCTCGCCCTGTTCAATGCGCTCGCGCAGCAGGCCCGATGCGCCGAAGGTCAGCACCAGCTTCTGGCCTGTGCGCGCCTCGTGGTCGCGCGCGATGTCGGTCAGCACCTCGCGCAGGCTGCCTGCAGCGAAGACCTGCACGGCGGTGGGCTCAACCACCGCTGGCACCGTAGCCATCCGGCTGGGCGCCGTGCTTCAGCTCGCCAGGGTGGCAAGCAACGCCGCGGCGGTAGCCGCCGCAGGCGTTAGCGACGAAAGCCGCAAACAAACACCATGCCAAGCCATGCTGCCGCTCCTTCACGTCACTTGTCCGCGTTGGGGAAGAACAGCTGCTCGCCGCCGATCTTGTATCCCGCAATGGCCTGCTGGCCAGCGGGCGACACCACCCAGTCCACAAACTTCTGCGCGTCCTGCGATTTCACATGCGGGTGCTTGGCCGGGTTGACCACCATCACGCCGTATTGGTTGAAGAGCTTGGTGTCGCCTTCCACCAGAATCGCCATGTCTGCGCGGTTCTTGAAGTTGAGCCAGGTGCCGCGGTCGGCCAGCACATAGGCGCCGCTCGATGCGGCAATGTTCAGCGCCGGGCCCATGCCACAGCCGCATTCCTTGTAGCCGCTGCCCTTGTTGGCGTCGGCCCCTGCGAGCTTCCAGTAGCGCAGTTCGGCCGCGTGCGTGCCGCTCTTGTCGCCGCGCGAGACGAAGTTGCCGTTTGCGGCGGCCAGCTTCTGCAGGGCCTGCACGATGTCCTTGCCTTTGGTTCCGGCCGGATCGCTCTTGGGGCCGACCAAGATGAAGTCGTTGTACATCACGGGGTAGCGCTTCACGCCCCAGCCGTCGGCCACGAATTTCTCCTCGGCCACCTGGTCGTGCACGAACAGCACGTCGGCGTCGCCGCGGCGTGCCATGTCCAGGGCCTGGCCGGTACCCAGGGCCACCACCTTCACGTCCAGGCCGCTGGCCTTCTTGAACTCGGGCATGAGGTAACCAAACAGGCCCGACTGCTCGGTGGACGTGGTGGACGCCATGGTGATGTTCTGCGCGTGCGCAGCGCCAGCCACTACAAAAACAGTAGCTACCAGCGCTTTCTGCACAAGCGCTACAGCCCCAAAAGGCTTGAAATCCATCTTCATCGTGGTCATCCCAGTTCTCCTTTGACAAACAAACGGGCGGCCTCCGGCAGGGGGCCATTGAAAAAATCGTGCACCGGCAAATCGGCCATCAGGCGGCCGTGCTCCATGTAGATGACGCGGCTGGCCAGGCGCTTGACCTGGCCCAGGTTGTGGCTGCTGAAGACCATGGTCACCGGGTGCGCGGGGCCTGCGCTGCCATGGCTGGCTGCAAAATCGGCCATCAGCGCTTCAACCTCGCGTTTGGCGTGGGGGTCCAGGCTGGCCGTGGGCTCGTCCAGCAGCAGCACATCGGGCCGCAGCGCCCAGGCGCGCGCCAGGGCCAGGCGCTGCTGCTGCCCGCCCGACAAGGTTCGCGCGTTCTGCATCGCAATGTCCGCCAGCCCTACGCGCGCCAAGGCCACCAGTGCCTGCGCCCGCGCCATGCGCCAGCGCACGCCGCGCAGCCACAGGGCCAGGGCGACGTTGTTCTGCGCACTGGTGCGCAGCATGTGCGGGCGCTGGAACACCATGGCCTGGCGCAGCGCAGCGTCGCACTGCAGGCCACCGCCCTGCGCATCGGCCAAGCCGTGCAGCACGCGCAGCAAGGTGCTCTTGCCGCTGCCGTTGGCCCCCACCAAAGCCACACGCTCGCCGGGCTGGATGGTGAGCGCAATATCGGTCAGCGCCTGCACGCGGCCGTAGCGCACGGTGACGCGGTCCAGTTCCACCCAAGGTGCGGCCACGGTGCCGGGCGCCCTCATGCCGCCACCCCCACGGGTGTGCTGCTGGCAGCGCCATCCACCCGCTCGCGCCATCGGCGCAGCAAGGCCACCAGCACGTTCAGCGCCAGCACCACGGCCAGCAATATCAGGCCCAGCGCCAGCGCCAGCGGCAGGTCACCCTTGCTGGTTTCGAGCGCGATGGCGGTGGTCATCACCCGCGTGAAGCCGTCGATGTTGCCGCCCACAATCATCACCGCGCCCACCTCGGAGATGGCGCGGCCAAACGAAGCGATCAGCACCGTGAGCAGCGCATAGCGCTCGTCCCACGCCAGCAACAGGCTGCGCAGCAGCGGCCCAGCGCCCAGCGAGCGCAGTTGCTCGCCATGCGCGCGGTCGGCGTCTTCTACCGCTTGGCGCGTGAGCGCAGTCACCACGGGCAACACCAACATCGCCTGCGCCAACACCATCGCCTTGAAGCTGAACAGCCAGCCCAGAGAACCCAGCGGCCCGCTGCGCGACAACAGCAGGTACACCAGCAGCCCGATCACCACCGATGGCACGGCCAGCAAGGTGTTGAGCACCGCCAGCACGGCGCCCCGCCCCGCAAAACGCGCTACGCCCAGCCAGGCGCCCAGCACCAGCCCCAGGCCGCAGGCCAGAACGCAAGCCGTGGCGCTGACGGACAGCGACCGACCCACGATGCTCCAGAGCACGGGGTGGGACGAGAGGGTGAGTTGCAGCGCTGTGCTCGCGCTTTCAGAGAGGGTGGACATCGATGGAAGGAACGCCCCGTGCGGCGCACGGGTTTGGGCTATCGTAGGCACCCACTGAATAACCAGCGATATGAACTCCCGTGCATAGGGTCCAGCTCCACTACACACTCAGCCGCGACGCGGGCAATGCCCTCATCCGCAACCCGTTGCCCGAACTGCTGCAAGCCGTGGCGGAACACGGCTCCATCTCCGGCGCGGCGCGCGGGCTGGACCTCTCTTACCGCCATGTGTGGGGTGCCTTGAAGCGGTGGGAGGAGCAACTGGGCGGCGAGCTCATCGTGTGGGGCAAGGGCCAGTCGGCCCAGCTCACCGAGTTCGGCACCAAGCTCCTGTGGGCCGAGCGCCAGGCCCAGGCACGGCTGGCGCCGCAGATTGCCGCGCTGAATGCGGATCTGGAGCGGGCCTTTGCCGTGGCGTTCGACCCCGATGCGCACGTGCTGACCCTGTACGCCAGCCACGACGATGCGCTGATGGCGCTGCGCTCGTACGCCGCGGCCCGCCATGAAGCAGGGGCTTTGCACCTGGACATCCGCTTCACCGGCAGCGTGGATGCCATCCGGGCGCTCAACGAAGGGCGCTGTACCCTCGCGGGGTTTCACACCGTGGAGCACGCCGACGCGGGGTCTCTGACTGCGCGCACCTACAAGCCTTTGCTGCAACCCGGTCTGCACAAGCTCATCGGTTTTGCGCAACGCACCCAGGGCCTCATCGTCGCGCCCGGCAACCCGCTGCGGCTGCAGGGTCTGGCCGACGTGGCAAGCCGTGGCGCCCGCTTTGTCAACCGGCCCCTAGGCACCGGCACGCGCGTGCTGCTCGATGAATTGCTGGCCCAGGCCGAATTGGCGCCCGATGCGATTGCGGGCTACGCAACCCATGAGCCATCGCACACCGCAGTGGCCGAGGCGGTGGCGGCTGGCGCCGCTGATGCAGGCATGGGCATCGAGCTGGCGGCCCGCGCACGGGGGCTGGATTTCATCCCGCTCGTACACGAGCGCTACCACCTGGCCTGCCTGAAGGCCAGCCTGGACCAGCCGGCCACCCAGGCGCTGCGCACGCTGCTGCAAACCCCGGAATGGCTGCAGCGCATGGCGGCATTGCCGGGCTACAGCCCGCTGCATTGCGGCGAAGTGCTGTCCATGAGCAACGTGCTTGCCTGGTGGCAATTTGCGCGTCCCAAACGCACTGCCAGACCCTAGAAGAAACCCTAATTGCTCTGATTTTTATAGCTTTCAAGCCTTTATATAAAAAGGCTCCCAACCGTCACGCTGCCGTCAGAATCGGTTTGCGGTGCTCCGTAAAATTGAGGCCGTTGTAAAAATTTGCAGGCATCTGCGCGCACCCGCGCGGCCGTTTGCACATCACATACGCAGCCTTTCTATTGGAGACACCATGCAGGCTTTACTGAAATTTTCCAGGGCCATCGACGGGCTCAACGCCTTCATCGGCAAATACGTGATCTGGTTGATCTTCGCCGCCACGGCCGTCAGCGCGATCAATGCGCTGGTGCGCAAGATTTTCGGAGTCAGTTCCAACGCTTTCCTTGAAGCGCAGTGGTACCTGTTCGCCTGGTCTTTCCTGGTCGCTGCCGGTTTCACACTGCTGCACCGCGAACACGTGCGGATCGACGTCGTCAACAGCCGCCTGCCCAAGCGTGTGCAGGTGTGGATCGATATCGTGGGCTTTGCATTTTTCCTCACGCCGCTGTGCCTTCTGGTGCTGTATCTCAGCTGGCCTCTGGTGATCCAGATGTACGAGACAGGCGAGGTTTCAGGCAATCCCGGGGGTCTCATCCGTTGGCCTGTGTGGGTGGCACTGCCCGTCGGGTTCACCTTGCTGATGCTACAAGGCTGGTCCGAGCTGATCAAGCGCATCGCCTTCCTGCGTGGCCAAGGGCCTGACCCCATGGGCCGTCTGGTGGAAAAGTCTTCTGAAGAAGAGCTTGTCGAAATCCTGCGCCAACAGCAGGAAGCCGCTGCCGCCGCCAGTGCTGCGGGCACCACCCCACCCGCCACGCCAGCACGCTGAGCACGGAGCATCTTCATCATGGAATTCTTTGCGACCAATTTCGCCCCGTTCATGTTTGCGGGGTTGATCATGTTCCTGCTGCTGGGCTTCCCGGTGGCTTTCAGCCTGGGTGCTTGCGGCCTCTTTTTTGGCGTCATCGGCATCGAGATGGGCATCTTCCCGAGCTCGGTGCTTGCATGGTTGCCTCAGCGCCTTATTGGCATCATGGCCAACGACACCCTGCTGGCCGTTCCGTTCTTCACGTTGATGGGGCTGATCCTGGAGCGAAGCGGCATGGCCGAGGATCTGCTCGATACGGTCGGCCAGGTCTTTGGCCCCATGCGGGGCGGTCTGGCATTGGCGGTGATCTTTGTGGGTGCCCTGCTGGCGGCCACCACCGGCGTTGTGGCCGCTTCGGTCATCTCGATGGGCTTGATCTCGCTGCCCATCATGCTGCGCTACGGATATGACCGCCGACTGACCAGCGGGGTGATTGCGGCATCTGGCACCTTGGCACAGATCATTCCGCCGTCGCTGGTGCTGATCCTGATGGCAGACCAGCTGGGCAAGAGCGTTGGCGACATGTACAAGGGCGCCTTCATTCCCGGCTTCATGCTGATGGGCCTGTATGTGCTGTATGTGATGTTCCTGGCGGTGTTCAAGCCCCACCAGGTGCCTGCATTGCCTCCAGAGGCACGCACGTACCGCGAACCCGATGGCAGCGGCGGCTACACCTCGCTGGCCGTGCTGGCTGGCTTGTCTGCCACCGTGTCCATCTTTCTGGCACGTCACATGGCCGAAGTCCACACCTGGTGGCAGGGCGAACTGGTGACCTCTGTGGCCACCGACGAAAAAGTGGTGGTGGCCATGTGCGGTGGCACGGCCGTGGCCTTGGCCATTGCGCTGATTAACAAGGGCCTCAAGCTCGGCCTGCTGTCGCGCCTGGCCGAACGGGTGACGTTTGTGCTCATCCCGCCGTTGCTGCTGATCTTCCTGGTTCTGGGCACGATTTTCC
Source organism: Acidovorax sp. (assembly GCA_039593925.1). Taxonomy (GTDB): domain Bacteria; phylum Pseudomonadota; class Gammaproteobacteria; order Burkholderiales; family Burkholderiaceae_C; genus Acidovorax. The sequence goes on along the minus strand of JBCNOJ010000043.1, from coordinate 595 downwards.
TGGGCATCGCCACGCCGACCGAAGGCGGCGCCATGGGTGCCATGGGCGCCTTGATCATGGGCTGGAGCCGCAAGCGCCTGGACATGAAGCTGCTCAAGCAAGCGCTGGCATCCACCACCCGCCTGTCGAGCTTTGTGATGTTCATCCTGATCGGCGCCACGGTGTTCAGCCTGGTCTTCCAGGCTGCGGACGGCCCTATCTGGGTGGAGCACCTGCTCACCACACTGCCGGGCGGCCAGATCGGCTTCCTGATCGCGGTGAACGTGATGGTGTTCTTCCTGGCGTTCTTCCTCGATTACTTTGAACTTTCGTTCATCGTGGTGCCGCTGCTGGCGCCTGTGGCAGACAAACTGGGTATCGACCTGATCTGGTTTGGCGTGCTGCTGGCGGTGAACATGCAGACCTCGTTCATGCACCCGCCATTTGGCTTTGCGCTGTTCTTCCTGCGCTCGGTCGCACCCGACAAGCCCTACGTCGACCGCGTCACACGCAAGACCATGGAGCCTGTCACCACCATGCAGATTTACCGGGGCGCGATTCCTTTCCTGCTGATCCAGCTGACCATGGTGGGTGTGCTGATTGCGTTCCCGCAGAT
>JBCNOJ010000429.1:0-4367 GCA_039593925.1 Acidovorax sp. | reverse complement strand
AAGATCTGGCTGCCTTGGCCCCCAAGATCCGTGAGGCAGTGGGCGACGCCAAATTTGCACGATTGGACAAGGCTCTGTTCGATTGACCGGCGAGCCGTTTGTGACCTCATCACTGACCGACCGACAAGGCGAAGGCAAAAAAAAGCGGCTTCTTTCAAGCCGCTTTTCATGTTGGGGCCGATTGCGGAATCAGCGGCCAACCTTGAGCAGTTCCACATCAAACTTCAGCGTGGCGTTTGGCGGAATCACGCCACCTGCGCCGCGGGCGCCGTAGCCCAGGGCGGCGGGAATGATCAGGGTGCGCTGGCCACCGATCTTCATGCCCTGCACACCTTCGTCCCAGCCCTTGATGACCATGCCGGCGCCCAGGGAGAACTCGAACGGGTTGTTGCGGTCGCGGCTGGAGTCAAACTTGGCACCTTGTTCGCCGTTGTTGTACAGCCAGCCGGTGTAGTGCACCGACACGTTCTGGCCCTTGGTGGCTTCAGCGCCGTCGCCCACGGTGGTGTCTTCGTACTGCAGGCCGGATGCGGTGGTGGTCAATGCCATAGTGGTTCCTTAAATACTATTAAAAATATAGCTATTAACGCTTTATGGATATGCGTTAGCAGCCATTTTGACCATTATTCTAACGAAAGCCCCGCCCGGAGGTTGCTCCGGCGGGGCTTTGACCTTGCGGGCAGGGGGCGAAGACGCTCAGGCCTTCTTGGCGCGGCCCGCAACCCAGCGGGTGGCAAAGGCCTGTACGTCAGACAGGCGCTTGAGCAGATCGGCGCCCGAGGGGGTGACGGTGTAGCCGTCGCTGCCATGATCCACAAAACCGGCTTCGCGCAGCTCTTTGATGCGGGTGTTCAAGGTGTTGGGGGTGATGCCACCCACGCTGTCCTGCAGCAACCGGAACGTCTGGGGGTGGCCGTCCTTCAGCGCCCACAGCACGCGCAGTGCGTAACGGCACTCAAGCCGTTCGAACAGTTGGTTGATGGCGACATTTTCTTTGGAGCTCATGGACGCTTCTCCTCGCGCAAGTGTTGGGTCTCGATTCGGATCGGGCGGATGGTGCCGAGCCGGTGATGTGCTGAAACTATAGCGCGGAACCTGTTTTGCTACAAGTTTGGTAGCTCAGAACGCACGTCACATATGCGCTGAGAGCGGAAAATGTGATATTGGCAGACAAAATGTTGCGAACCGGCCACGGTTCGGGCAACTGCACCCGATGCCCTTCGGGTTGGCGCGTGCGCGGATGAGGTGCCTTCAGGGACGCCGCCCGAGCGCTGCAGCCGCGGATGGAAAATTGCGCTTCGAGGCCGATGGTCTGGCGACGGGAAAGGTCCTGCAGCGCACGCCGCGGCTGGCTACCGGGCTGCCGCAAAATGCCTTCACTGCCGTATTGCGCGAAGTGGCAACGCCCGAACTTTTTTCTGAACGCTCTGAAGATGAACGAGACACCCAGCACCCCAACACCCCCCCGGCTGCCGCTCGAAGGCCTGCGCGTGGTGGAGTTCACCCACATGGTCATGGGCCCCACCTGCGGCATGGTGCTGGCCGACCTGGGGGCCGAGGTCATCAAGGTCGAGCCCGTGGACGGCGACCGCACGCGCCACCTGCTGGGCGCCGGCGCGGGATTCTTCCCCATGTTCAACCGCAACAAGAAGAGCATTGCGCTCGACCTGCGCAGCCCCGAGGGCCTGGCGGTGGCGCGCAAGCTGGCCGCATCGGCCGACGTGGTGGCGCAGAACTTCAAGCCCGGCGTGATGGCGAAATACGGCCTGGACTATGCCGCGCTGAGCCAGGTCAACCCGCGTCTCATCTACGTCAACCACACCGGTTTTCTGCCCGGCCCGTACGAGCACCGTACGGCACTCGATGAGGTGGTGCAGATGATGGGCGGCCTGGCCTACATGACCGGCCGCCCCGGCGACCCGCTGCGGGCAGGCAGCAGCGTGAACGACATCATGGGCGGTATGTTCGGCGCGATAGGGGCGATGGCGGCGCTGATGCAGCGCGGCATCACCGGGCGCGGGCAGGAGGTGGACTCGGCCCTGTTCGAAAACAACGTCTTCCTGGTCGGCCAGCACATGATGCAGTACGCCGTCACCGGCAAACCGGCGGCCCCCATGCCCGACCGCATTTCGTCCTGGGCCGTGTACGACGTGTTCAGTGTGAAAGACGGCGGGCAGATTTTTTTGGCCGCCGTGAGCGATGCGCAGTGGCAGACCTTCTGCGACGCCATGGGCTATGCCGACCTGAAGGCCGACACCCGCCTGGCCACCAACAACGACCGCGTGCGCGCCCGCCCCACACTGATGCCCGTGCTGCGCGAGCGCCTGGCGCAACACACGGCCGACGAACTGGCAGCCGTCTTCGAGCGCCACGGCCTGCCCTTTGCCCCCATCCGCCGGCCCGAAGAACTGTTTGACGACCCGCACCTGCAAGCCACGGGGGGCCTGGCCGACATCACGCTGCCCGATGGCGAGCGTGCCGGGCAGACCGCGCAGGTCACGCTGATGCCGCTGCGCATGGACGGCCAGCGGCTCGATGTGCGCAGCGACCCGCCGCGCTTGGGCCAGCACACGGCCGAGTTGCTGCAGGGGCTGGGCTACACGGCCGGCGATGTGGCCGCGCTTCACGCCGCAGGCGCCGTGGCCTGATGTTTTTGAGCGTTTTGGAGCTCTGGCGCTTACCAGTCAAGCGCTGGTAGCTACTGTTTTGGTAGTGATTTTTTAACACGGCAGCATTTTCAACGCTCCAGCGCGCTCCGATTGGGGCTGGCTGTTCAGGCTGCCAACTGCGGCTGTACTTTCCTCCAGCAGTGCGCGTATTGCTGCATGGCCTCGACCGTGCGCACTTATGGCCTGCGTCACGCGCTGCATGTCGGTGGTCTGCGCCGTGCTGGCGTGGCTGATCTTCTGCATCAGAGCTGCATCAGAGCGCTCAAGCTCTGGATGGATGACGCCAGGTCGGTCATCGGCCCGCAGTGTCAGGGTTGCGCGAGGCAAGCTCCCGCCAGGCCTCACCAGAAAAACGCCCTGCGCCGCAGGTGCGGGGCAGGGCGTTGGAGCGTTGAGCCTGGAGGGCTGCGGCTGGACGGGCTGGCTACAGCGAGTCGATGAAGCTGCGCAGTTTGTCGGACCGCGAAGGGTGCTTGAGCTTGCGCAGCGCCTTGGCTTCTATTTGGCGGATGCGCTCGCGGGTCACGTCGAACTGCTTGCCCACTTCTTCCAGCGTGTGGTCGCTGGTCATCTCGATACCGAAGCGCATGCGCAGCACCTTGGCTTCGCGGGGCGTGAGGCCATCGAGAATGTCCTTGACCACATCGCGCAGGCCGGCCTGCATGGCGGCTTCGATGGGCGCGGTGTTGGCACCGTCCTCGATGAAGTCGCCCAGGTGGCTGTCGTCGTCGTCCCCGATCGGCGTTTCCATGGAGATCGGCTCTTTGGCGATCTTCATGATCTTGCGGATCTTGTCCTCGGGAATCTCCATCTTGGCCGCCAGGATGGACGCATCGGGCTCGAAGCCAAACTCTTGCAAGTGCTGGCGGCTGATGCGGTTCATCTTGTTGATCGTCTCGATCATGTGCACCGGGATACGGATGGTCCGCGCCTGATCGGCGATCGAGCGGGTGATGGCCTGGCGAATCCACCACGTGGCATACGTCGAGAATTTGTAGCCGCGGCGGTATTCGAACTTGTCCACCGCCTTCATCAGGCCGATGTTGCCTTCCTGGATCAGGTCGAGGAACTGCAGGCCACGGTTGGTGTACTTCTTGGCGATCGAGATCACGAGGCGCAGGTTGGCCTCGATCATTTCCTTCTTGGCATCGCGCGAGGTGGCTTCACCTTCGTTCATGCGCTTGTTGATGCCCTTAAGCTCGGCCAGCGGCACCACCACACGCGCTTGCAGGTCCATCAGCTTTTGCTGCAGGTCCTGGATGGGCGGGATGTTGCGTGCCATCACGGCCGACCAGGGCTTGCCAGCGGCAGCCTGCTTCTCTACCCACTGCAGGTTCAGCAGATTGGGCGGGAAGTCCTTGATGAACGTCTCCTGCGGCATGCCGCACTTGTCCACGATGATGCGGCGCAGCTCGCGTTCCTTCTTGCGCACGTCGTCCACCTGGCCGCGCACCATGTCGCACAGCTTCTCGATGGTTTTGGCGGTGAAGCGAATGGTCATCAGCTCGGCCGACAGGGCGTGCTGGGCCTTGATGTAAGCAGGCGTGCCGTAGCCTTCCTTGTCGTACACCTTATGGACCTTCTCGAACAGCTCGCGCAGCTTGTCAAAGCGCTCCAGTGCCTGCTTCTTGAGTTCTTCGAGCTTCTTGGTCAGCGCCTTGCTGCCGCCCTTGCCGTCGTCATCATCGGCTTCGTCGA
>JBCNOJ010000428.1:0-4379 GCA_039593925.1 Acidovorax sp. | reverse complement strand
GTAAAGGATGAAGCCCGCGTGGCTGCCGTTGTTGTAGTAGCGGCGCCGAAACAGCGTCGCCGACTCGTTCAGCCAGGCCGACTGCAGCGCGGCCAGGTACTGGGGCAGCCCATAGATCTCCTGATTCACATCCGGCTCGATCACATGGCAGATGGAGCCCGCCGGGAATTCATGTTCCTGCTGCCAGCCGCGCACGAACCAGTAGCTGCCCGCCACCTTGCCACGTCGCGTGTACCGGGCCAGCGAGTGGCGAAACTCCATCGTGTCGCCCAACCGGCTGGGCACCCGTTCAAGGTAGCCATTGCCAAAGGTGATGAAGTCCAACGCCAACTTGTGCACAGTGCCACGCGACAGCAGTTTGTGCGGGCGGAAAGTGCTCGCCAACACCTGGGCCTTGAAGTGCACCGCGCTGCCGTGGTGCGTTGCAGCCCGCAGGCTGCGCGCCAAGCCATCGAAAGAAATCGGCGTTTCGTACCAGTTGCCGTTCAGCCAGCACTCCACGTAATCAAGGATCTCGCGCCGATCCATCACCGCTTCGGGCTCACCAAAAGTGAAGGCCTGCGGCGCCGCTGAGTTTGTGGCCGAAACTGGCTGTTCAGCCTTTGCAGGCGTGTGTTCAGTGCTCATCTAGTTGATCTCCAAAATGCTGCGAACGGCCCCGCCCGTGGCGGTGACTTCCAGCGGTTCGATATCCAGTGCGTTCATGCAGGCCCAAGCCAGATCAGCGTGGCCAGCGTCATTGCTGCGCCCGGCTGCGTAGGTCACACCCCGCCCGCTGCCTGTCACCTCGCGCTTGATAGCCATGAAGCTGCGCTGCAGATCCACGTCGCCCGCGTCAAACTGCAGGCGGCCCGCACGAATCACGCTCTGGGCCTTCAACACAAGGCGCGACTTGGCATCGGCCGTGTAGCGCAGGCCACGCACGGCCGGGAAAAACTGCTTCACGATCTGGAACACCCCTTCGCCCAGGCCGGTGGTATCGATCACGATGTTTGCCACGTTGTAGCGAAGGGTCACCTTCTTGATCGCTTCGGCCTGCGCCTCGAAATCGGCGCCCTTGAACTGCATGCGCTCCAGCACTCGGAACTTGCCCCCAGGCTGCTCTGGCGGCGCCAGTACCACCAGGCCCGCAGCGTCACCCGTGTGGCTGGGGTCATAGCCAACCCATACCGGCTTCCACGCCAGCGGGCGCTGGGTGTGTGGCTTCCAATCGGTCCACGCTTCCCAGCTGTCCACGTGACAGCGCAGCAGTTCGGCAAGGGGAAACGAAGAAAACGACTCGTCTACAAACCCGCACATCAGCAGGTTGTCGTATTCCTCGTCGCTGAACTCGAACCGCAATTCATCCAGATCGAACAGCGTGCAGCCGCCTGCCTCTGCGTCCAAGATCGTGACGATCTGGCGCCAGATCTTGTCCTCCCCCATGAAGCCGCCTGCCAGCCTGTCGTGAGTGATATCGACTTCGATGCGGTCAGCCTTGGAGCGCTTGCGGTTGATCCGCTCGCCGCTCCAAAAAGCGTATGCCTGGTGCTGGATGCTGCTGGGCGTTGAAAAGTAGGTCTTGCGCCACTTCTTGTGCATCGCCATGCCGCTGGCAACCTTGTTCAGCTGCTCGAAACCATGGGTCCAAAAGAACTCGTCAAAGTAGAAATTGCCGTGATAGCCCTGCGCGGTGCGTGCATTCGTGCCCAAGAAATAGAGGCTGGCCCCGTTGCTGAGCTGGATCGGATCACCAGCCAGTTCAACCTCGCACACCTCGTGCGCGAATGCCGTGATGTACTGCCGAAAAATGTAAGCCTGCGCCTTACTGGCCGATAGAAAAATCTGGTTTCTGCCGGTCTCAAGCGCATCAATCAGCGCCTCGCGCGCAAAGTAAAAGGTGGCGCCAATCTGGCGGCTTTTGAGAATGGCCCGGGTCCGCAGCTGGCTGTTTTGCCACCACGTTTTTTGATAGTCGAACAACTCATCAAGGAACGCCGCTTTCAGCTTTTCCACCTGCTCTTCGGTGAAGTGGTTACGCTCTGGCCGCTTCTTGGGTCCATCGTTGCGCTTGCGGATCTCCGGGTTCAGGTCCGATTCCTTGCCAGTCTTTTCGTAGTGGTGCACCCGGGCCATACGCTCGATCTGGCGGCCCAGTAGGTCGATTTCCTTGAAGTCGCCGCCCGTCTTGCCGTCCTTGTTGATAAGCGCACACAGCCGGGCTTCCAGCGTGCCTTCCACCCGTTCCAAGGGCTTCGCCTCTGCCCACTTTTCCGCCTTCGCCCATTCATGCAGCGTGGTGCGGGGCACGCCCAGGTAATCGGCGATGTGGGTGATTCGCCAGCCCATCCAGTACAGGGCGCGGGCATGCCTGCGCGATCCCGCACCACCGTCCACCAGATCGCTGAGCAGCTGCGCGCCCGCCGGGTCAGAACCGGCAGAACGGACATCAGCGGGAAACGGAAATGGATTGGCGTGGGCGCCCGAGGCGGCCGTGGTGGCAGTCATAAGCCATGGAGCGTAGGGCGCACCCCGCGCGCGCGCACCCCCTTAGCACTGTGCAAAGCGCAGCCACAGGGCAAAGCGATTGCCGCAGCACAGGGGCCGGGCAACCATACACACCTGCCCGCAAACCGCAACGTGTGGGCCATTTAGCAACCAACTACCGGACCCACCAACATGGCAAGCAAGTCGAAATTTTTCCGCGTGGCAACCGAGGGCGCCACTACTGACGGCCGCAAGATCGAACGCAGCTGGATCGATCAGATGGGCAAGAACTTCGACCGTACAAAGTACGGTGCCCGGGTTTGGCTTGAGCACTACCGGGGCACCGTTCCCGGCGGCCCGTTCGATGCCTTGGGCGACGTGATCGCGGTTGAAGCCCGCACCGTTGAAGACGGCAAACGCGCGCTGTTCGCACAGATTGAGCCTCTGCCCGCCCTGGTGGAGCTGAACAAGAAAAAGCAGAAGCTCTACACGTCCATCGAAGTCCACCCCGAGTTTGCCGACAGCGGCGAAGCCTACCTTTCCGGCCTGGCCGTGACGGACAGCCCCGCCAGCCTGGGCACCGAGATGCTGGCGTTCGCTGCAGGCGCCAGCGCCAACCCCCTGGCCGCCCGCAAGACCGACAAGGCAGCGCTGTTCAGCGAAGCCGTGCCCCTGGAACTGGAGTTTGAAGACGCGGCACCGGCGGGTGAAAGCGGCGCACTGGCCGCAGTCGTCGCAATGTTCAGCAAGACGCTGGAAAAGCTCACCGGCACCCAGCCACCAGCAGACCCCAAGCCCGTGCAGCACAGCGCTGGCGTGGTGGATGCCAACGTGCAGGCAGCACTGACGCAGGCCACCACGGTGATGCAGGCCTTCGCGGAACAGCAGGCCAAACACGCCACTGCGCTGAGCGACCTGACCGCGAAATTCAACAAGCTGCAGGAAGACTTCACCGAGACGGTGAAGAAGCTCAACAACACGCCCGGCGGGGCGAGCCGACCCGAAGCCACCGGCGGCAGCGGTGCCGTGATGGCTGACTGCTGAGCAACCGCACAACACCACCGATTCACTACCCGAGAGCACTTCACATGCGTACCACTACCCGCCTGGCATTTAACGGCTACCTGGACAACCAAGCGAAACTGAACGGCGTGCCCAGCGCAACCCAGAAGTTCGCAGCGGCACCCAGCGTGCAGCAGAAGCTGGAAACCCGCATTCAGGAATCGAGCGAGTTCCTGAAGCGCATCAACATCATCGGAGTGAGCGAACAGACAGGCGAAAAGCTGGGCCTTGGCGTGTCCGGCACCATCGCCAGCCGCACCGACACCAGCGGCAACGGCACCCGCACCACGCAAGACGCCACCTCGATGGCCGATGATGGCTACGCCTGCAAGCAAACCAACTACGACACGCACCTGCGCTATGCCACGCTGGACGCCTGGGCCAAGTTCCCCGACTTCCAGAACCGCGTGCGTGATTCGGTCCTGCAGCGCTGCGCGCTGGATCGCATCATGATTGGTTTCAACGGCACTAGCGCCGCCGCCACCACCAACCGCGCCACGAACCCGCTGCTGCAGGACGTGAATATCGGCTGGCTGCAAAAGCTGCGCGCCAACGCCGCTGCCCGCGTGATGAAGCAGGGCGCCGTCGCCAACAAGGTGACCTACGGCACGGACCCCGACGCGGACTACAAGAACCTCGATGCGCTGGTCTACGACGCATACAAGCAGCTGCTGGATCCGTGGTTCGCAGAAGACCCGCTGCTGGTAGCCATCGTGGGGCGCGACCTCATGCACGACAAGCTGTATCCGCTGGTGGCCGACAACGACGCGCCCACCGAGCGCCTGGCCTCTGACATCGTCATCAGCCAGCGACGCCTGGGCGGCCTGCAGGGCATGGTGGCGCCTCACTTC
>JBCNOJ010000427.1:0-4392 GCA_039593925.1 Acidovorax sp. | reverse complement strand
GTTCCGCCGCAGCTTCACGGCGTTTCAGAAGGTGTGAATGGATCCGGCGTACCCGAGCAGGCCGCCAAAACGCGCCTGATCTAGGCGCAAAGCGCAGCCATAGCTCGGGCTATGGCGAGCATTGGCAACAACGAGCAGGCGCGTTTTGGCGGAATGAGCGGGCATGGCGGGTTCGTTCACACCTTCTCAGAGTCCTTGCAGCAGCGTGCGCCCCGCGGCGGTGTGGGCGTGCAGTGTGACCTTCCTTTCGGTGTCATCCATTGCTTCAATGTGGATAGCAAGGTCTGCAGGCGGAGTAAGTGCTGCAGCCTTTTCGGGCCATTCTGCCACCTTGAGCCCAGGGTTGGCAAAAATGTCCCTGAAGCCCGCGTCTTCCCACTCGCGCGGGTCGTCAAAGCGGTAGAAGTCAAAGTGCCACACCGTGGTCGCCTGCGGTGCGAGGCCCGGTGCCTCGTGGGGCTCCACCACGGCATAGGTGGGGCTCTTGATGCGGCCTTGCACCCCCAGCGCGCGCAGCAGGTGGCGAACCAGCGTGGTTTTGCCCGCGCCCAGGTCGCCGTGCAACGTCATGAAAGCGTTGGCCAGAAGCGGCTGTGCCGCGAGCTGGCGCGCGAAAGCCTCGGTGTCGGCCTCGCTGTGCCAGGTGAACTGGCGGCTGGCTTGGGCGGCAGCGGTGGCGCCGCTTTCTACAATCTGCCCGGTATGTGGTGCAACAGTCAACTCGTTCCTCAAATGCAGGAGTGGGCCCGCGAACTGGGATTTTCCCAAATCGGCGTGGCAGGGGTGGACCTGTCTGCCGCTGAGCCCGGCCTTGCCGCATGGCTTGCGCAGGGCTTTCATGGCGAGATGCACTACATGGCAGCCCACGGCATGAAGCGCGCCCGCCCGGCAGAGCTAGTGCCCGGCACCGTGAGCGTGATCACGGCGCGCATGGATTATTTGCCACGGGGCATGGGGGCCGATGTAGGCCAGCAGGCCGCCGATGGCTGGCAAGCGATCGAACTCTCGCGCCTTGGCCGCCCGCCGGAAGGGGTTGTGTCGCTGTATGCGCGGGGGCGCGATTATCACAAGGTGCTGCGGTCACGCCTGCAAAAGCTCAGCGACCGCATCGGCGAAGCCATAGGCCCCTTTGGCCACCGCGTGTTCACCGACTCGGCACCCGTGCTGGAGGCCGAACTGGCCGCGCGCAGTGGCCAGGGCTGGCGCGGCAAGCACACTTTGGTGCTCAACCGCGAGGCGGGCTCCATGTTTTTCTTGGGCGAAATCTATGTGGACATGGCGCTGCCCGAAAGCGCACCTGTCACCGCCCACTGCGGCAGCTGCACCGCCTGCATCGATGTGTGCCCCACGCAGGCCATCGTTGCGCCGCACCGCATCGACGCGCGGCGCTGCATCTCGTACCTCACCATCGAACACGCCGGGCCCATTCCGCTGGAGCTGCGCCCGCTGCTGGGCAACCGCATCTATGGCTGCGACGACTGTCAGCTCATTTGCCCCTGGAACAAGTTCGCGCAGGTCAGCCGCCTGCCGGACTTTGACGAGCGCAAGGGCCTGGCGGGCCAGCAACTGGTGCACCTGTTTGCATGGGATGAGGCCACCTTTTTGCGCATGACCGAGGGCGGCCCCATACGCCGCATCGGGCACGAGCGGTGGCTGCGCAACGTGGCGGTGGCTTTGGGCAATGCCCTGCGCGCCACGCGAGACCCAGCCCTGCGTGTGGCCCTGGGCACGCGGGCCCAAGACCCCAGCGCGCTGGTGCGAGAGCACGTGGCCTGGGCGCTGGATTTTGAATGAAATTGGCCTCTTGCGCTTGATGGATAAGCGCTGGAAGCTATCAAAATATGAGTCTCGGTGGTGGGATTAGCCGGTCAGCAACCCTGTCGTCTTGAGTGTCTGCACAAGGCCTTGCGCAAATTGTGCGTAGCCCTCCGCATTGGCGTGGATCTGGTCGGCGCGCAGGCGGTCTTGCGCCAGCACGCCGGACCAGCCTTTGCTGTGCAGCGGAATCTTCAGCTCACTGGCGATGCTTTCGTACATCGCGTGGTCGCTGAGCTGGCCTGCCATGGCCATGAGCGAAAGTTCCGGCACGGCCACCAGCACCACCTGCGCCCCGCTGGCCCGCGCTTCAGCGCAGATGCGCAGGATGTTGGCGCGCGTGGCATCGCTGCTTTGGCGGCGCAGAAAGTCGTTGCCGCCAATGCTCACGATGACCAGTGCGGGTTGGTGTTTTTGCAGCAGGCCCGGGAGCCGCGCCAGCGCCTGGGCCGAGGTGTCGCCCGAGATGCCGCCATTGACCACCTGCCAACCCGTCAGTTGCGCCAACACCGCAGGGTAGGCGGTGCTGGCCGAAGCGCCCACGCCCGAGGTCAGCGAGTCGCCCAGGGCCAGCACGGTGGCGCCGGGTGGCACGGCTTGCGCGTTCGGTGCCTTGCGGCCGCATGCGGCCAGCAGCGGCGCCAGGCCCGCGGCAATCAGCAGGTGGCGACGCTGCCAGCGGCGCGGCCCGCCAGAGACTTCGGCCCACGTCATCGCAGCACCCCCAGCGCAAACGGCAGGCTCACCATGCCCAGCAAGGTCGACAGCGTCACCAGCCCCGCCACATACGGCCCGTTGTAGCCCATGCGCGCGGCCAGCACATAGCAGGTGGACGCTGTGGGCAGCGCAGAAAACGCCAGCAGCACGGTGGTCTGCACGGGGCTGAGCCCGAACAGGCGCGCCATGGCAAACGCCAGCAATGGCTGCACCAGGTGGCGGATGGAGAGCACGGCCACGCTCAGCGCCTTGCCCCGCGCCAGCAGCCCGAACTGCAGGCCGGCACCTGCCGCCATAAGCCCCAGCGCCAGCGATGCCGCGCTGATGCGGCTGACCGTGGGCGACGCCCACTCCGGTATCTGAAAGCCCAGCAGGTTCGCCACCAGGCCCGACACGGTGGCCACGATGAGCGGGTTGCGCGCCAGCTCGCGCGCAAAGCTGTGCTGCCCGTGCCGTGCCATGGGCCACACGGCGGCCACGTTGAAGAGCGGCACGCACACACCGATCAGCACGGCAATCATGAGAAGGCCTTCAGCGCCCGCAAGCCGCTCGGCAATGGCCAGCCCAATGAACGAGTTGAAGCGGAACGCCACCTGCGCGCTGGCCGCGTGGTCGCGCGCATCGATGTGTTTGCCCAGCCAGGGCCAATGGGGCAGGCTGTAAGCCAGTGCAATGCCCGCGACGCCCATCACCAAGCCAGCCGCAATGAGGCCCGATGCTGCACCAATGTCGACCGGGCTCTTCACGATGGACTGGAACAGCAGCACCGGGAACAACAGGTAGTAAACCAGGCTTTCCACCGGCTGCCAGACCGAGCGGTTGAGCGCCGTGTAGCGGCACACCAGGTAGCCGAACAGGATCAGGGAAAAGTCGGGGATCAGGAGCTGGGCGTAGTTCACCCTGCCGAGAATAGCGGATGCCTTGCATCCCGCGCGTGGGCGGCATCGCAAGGGCGCGTTGCAGACCGTCGAGGCTGCGGAATCGCTCAGCAGCCCACCGGCGAACTTTCGTGCGCAGGTTTCTTGGGGTTAGCCCTTATGTGGAATCCGCAGGGCGGCAAAGCGCCGGTTGCGCATACCATCTGCGCTGTCTGTCACCCCCGCACAAGGAGAACTCAATGCATCGTCGTCAATGGCTCGCGCTGACCGTACTGGCCGCCGCAGCAGGTACCGCAGCCGCACAGGGCTACCCCAACAAGGTGATCAAGCTGCAGGTGCCATTTGCACCCGGTGGCACCACCGACATCATTGCGCGCGTGATCGCCGACCCCCTGGGCAAGGCCCTGGGCCAGAGCGTGATCGTGGAAAACAAGGCAGGTGGCGGCGGCATCGTGGGCGCCAGCGAAACCGCCCGCTCGGCTCCGGATGGCTACACCCTGGGCATTGCCACGGTGTCCACCACGGCAGCCAACCCTGCCATCAATCCCAAGACGCCGTACAACCCGCTGACGGACTTCACGCCCATCATCAACATCGCGGCCACGCCCAACATCATCGCGGTGAACCCCAACTTTCCCGCCAAGGATTACAAGTCCTTTGTGGCGGAGCTGAAGAAGTCGCCCGGCAAGTACTCGTATTCGTCCTCCGGGACGGGCGGCATCGGCCACCTGCAGATGGAACTGTACAAGAGCCTGTCGAACACCTTTGTGGCGCACATCCCGTACCGCGGTGCAGGTCCTGCGCTGAACGACACGGTGGCGGGCCAGGTGCCCATGATTTTTGACAATCTGCCCTCGGCTCTGCCCTTCATCAAGGACAACCGCCTGGTGCCCATCGTGGTGGCAGCGCCCCAGCGCGTGGCCGCGTTGCCCAACGTGCCCACCTTCAAGGAAGTGGGCCTGGAGCCCGTGAACCGCATGGC
>JBCNOJ010000426.1:0-4406 GCA_039593925.1 Acidovorax sp. | reverse complement strand
CACCAGGCACCGCAATTTTGCGGACGGCCAGCAGATCACCCAGCGAAAAATGCAGGCCCACACCGAACATCAGCAACATCACCCCGATCTCGGCCAACTGCCCCGCCAAGCCAGCGTCGGCGACAAACCCGGGCGTGTAGGGGCCCAGGATCACGCCCGCCAACAAATACCCCACCAGCGCAGGCAGCTTCAAACGCGTCGCCACAAAGCCAAACACCAACGCGAGCCCCAAAGCTGCAGCGATGGTGTGGATAAGGGTCACGCTATGTGGCATGGAGGTATTGGCGGATGTAGTGGTCGAAAGACAAGGAGGCACGAGCAGTGAAGCAAGCACCGGGCCCACGTCAATGCTCCGGTTATAACCTCAACTTTCTAGCGCCGACAAAATCATGCGGCAGAAACGCCGAGCCTAGGTGCATGCCGGGTATGATGCGCCTCTGCCAACAAGGCAGCAGCGGACAACATCCGCAACGGCAATGTGGCAACTCTTGCCGAATATCCATCTGCCCGTAGCTCAACTGGATAGAGCAATAGCCTTCTAAGCTATAGGTCGGGGGTTCGAGTCCCTCCGGGCAGGCCAAGCATCTCTTCAGGTGCTTCGCATTCAGATCTCACGCGTTGGCACGTGTTGGGTCATGTGCCGCGACCAAGCCCAGAAATTGCTGAAGACACTGCTGCATGGTTTGGCTTAGGGCCACGCAATGATGGCGGCTGACAAGTGACCGATCGTTGTTGCGTCAGTTCAGCGCTTAGTACAAAGACTCTCGCAAAACAAAAAGCCTTGCAACGAAAACGTTGCAAGGCCTCTGATTTTGGGGTGGCTGATGGGGCTCGAACCCACGACAACAGGAATCACAATCCTGGACTCTACCAACTGAGCTACAGCCACCGTAGCTTTGTATTATAGCCTGGGATTTTCATCCCAGAGCCAACTTCATCAATTTTCTGCAGCCGCCACTGAAGTGGTGCCAGGGCGTGGTGCCTTGATCTGAACCTTGAAGCGCTGCTTGAGGACTTCGTAATAAGCAAGCCCTTCTGCCGTAGTCCACCATTGAAGGTACTGCTGGCGCTCTTGCTCGGCGCGTTGCGCATCGGGCGCTTCACGGTCGATGACGCGGTTAACTTTGACCACGGCGTAACCCTCGGGGCCCAGATCCACGCCCACCCAGGAAGGCAAGGCATCCGACGGGGCCCGCAAGGCAGCGTCGATCACTGCGCGTGGCAGGTTCTTCGGCTGCTCGCGCGACACCTCGGTAGAAGCCGCCAAGCCCGAAGCAGACGCTGGCGTGGCCTTCCATGCAGACAGCTTGGCTTCACCTTCGGCGCGGGCCAGTTCAGCGGCTTTGTCTGCAATGAACAAGGTGCGTACACGCGCTCGCACCTCGTCCAGAGGCAAGGTACGGGCGGGCGTGTAGGTGGTGATGCGGGCAGAGGCAATCTGGCTTGGTCCGATTTCGACAGCCTCGGTGTTGCGCTTGTTCTGCAACGAATCCGACGAGAACAATGCCTCCAAGAGCTTGGGGTTGGCCAACGCGCCAGTAGCACCAGGAACAGGCGTGCGTGTCACGCCAGTGGCGGTCTGGATTTTGAGCTTCAGCTTGTCAGCCACGGGCTGCAGACTGTCCGCCTGTTCATACACACCATTCGTGAAAGATTCAGCCACTTCGGCGAACTTGCGTTGCGCTTGCTGCTGCTTGAGTTCTTCCTCGAGCGAAGGACGCAATTCCTCAAACGTGGGCTGACGAGGCGTCTTGATGTCGGTCAACTGAATGATGTGGTAGCCAAAGTCGGACTCCACCACATCGCTGATCTCACCTTTCTTGAGCGCAAAAGCTGCATCCTCAAAAGGTTTGACCATGGCGCCGCGGCCAAAGAAATTCAGATCCCCACCTTGAGGCGCAGAGCCGGTGTCTTGCGAAGACTTCTTGGCCACTTCAGCAAAGGTGCCAGGAGCTTTGCGCACCTGCTCCAGCAGCTCGGTCGCACGGGCCTTGGCCTTCTCGCGATCAGCAGCAGACGCGTCCTTGGGCGCATTGATCAGGATGTGGCTTGCGCGGCGTTCTTCCTTGCCAGCAAGACGGGCGACGTTCTCGGTGTAGTAGGTACGCAGGTCGCCTTCATTCAACGTGATCCCGGCACGCACGCTATCAAGGTTCAGAACCACGTATTCGATAGCGGCCTGCTCGGTTTGCTGGAACTGCGCAGGGTGGGCCTTGTAATAGGTTTCCAGGTCCGCATCGGTCGGCGTCACCTTGGACGCAAAATCAGCTTGGTTGAATCGGGCTACCTGTATTTCTCGGCGCTGGTAGAGCGGATCCAGTGCCACCTTGATCTGTGCGTCGGTTCCGAACACCGAACTCACCACTCCGCCCATCACCTGGTTCACCGAAAGATCGCGGCGCACGTTGGCTTCAAAACCTTCCGGCGTAAGCCCCTGGCTTCCAACCAATGCGCGATAGGCTTCCGCGTCAAGGGTGCCATCGGCGCGCTTGAGGCCCGCGATGGCAGGGATTTCCTGAAGGCTGCGCGCAAGCCGGATGTCGGTGGTGACCAAATGCATGTCGCGTGCCGCAGCGGCCAGCACCCGGTCACGCACAAGGCGCTCCAGCGTGGAATAACGTGATTGCGGGGAATCGAGCAACTTGGGATCGACCGTGGGAGACTGTGCGCGCATGCGGTCTGTCTCGACGCGATGGGCATTGTCCCAGTCCGTCTGGTTGATGTTTTCGCCATTCACACGCGCCACCACTGGGCTCTTTTCAGAGAAGTAGTTGCTGTCGATGCCCACCAGCACAAACGAAGGAATGATCAGCAAGAACAATAAGATCATCACGATCTTGGAGTGCTTGCGGATGGATTCAAACATGGTCGATCTTTCAGATTGCAAAAACAAAAGGCGAACTTGCGTTCGCCTTTGTTCGGTGGTGGTGGGTCCTGACGGTCTCGAACCGCCGACCTACTCCGTGTAAAGGAGCCGCTCTACCAACTGAGCTAAGGACCCTACCTAAACTGATCCTCAGTTCAAGGCGTCTTTCAACGCCTTGCCAGGACGAAACTTCGGAACTTTAGCAGCTTTGATTTTAATCGTATCGCCCGTGCGGGGATTGCGACCGGTGCGGGCTGCGCGCTTGCCCACTGCAAAGGTGCCGAAACCGACGAGCGATACGGTGCCGCCCTTCTTCAGGGTCTTCTTGACTGCCTCGATCGTGGATTCCAGAGCACGCGCAGCAGCGGCCTTGGAGATGTCGGCGTTGTTAGCGATGTGCTCAATCAGTTCGGTTTTGTTCACAAGAAGCCTCTCGGAAAAGAGTTGATGGAATGTCTCGCGGATATCTGGCCTTCACACGTCAAAAAACGCAGCCCTCAGGGCTGGTGGGGTTCGGACGGGGGAATGACTGGCATACACAGCAGGTGCTGCTGCATCAGATTAAAGCCATCGAGTTTCCGGGTGTCAATACAACACGCTGTTTTGCGACAGCGTTGCGTTGAATTCTATTCGCATTTCCTGCGCTGGCAGGGCTTGCGAGGCGTTTTTGTCTCAAACACGCCGTATGGGCAGCATTCCGTATTGACACTCCGCAGCTACTGCAATTGCAGGGCCTGTTTGCGGCTTTCTTACAGCACGCTTGCAATGGCCCGGCCCACGTCCTGCGTTGTGGCCGTGCCGCCCAAATCCGGGGTTCGCGGCCCGCCGCTTTTTGGGTCGAGCACGGCCTCAATGGCAGCCAGCACGGCGTCGTGCGCAGCGCGGTAGCCCAGGAAGTCCAGCATCATCGCGCCACACCATATCTGGCCGATGGGGTTGGCAATGCCCTGCCCCGCGATGTCGGGCGCAGAGCCGTGCACCGGTTCGAACAGCGAGGGCATGGTGCGTGTGGGATTGAGGTTGGCGCTGGGCGCAATGCCGATGGTGCCGGTGCACGCGGGGCCCAGGTCCGAGAGGATGTCGCCAAACAGATTGCTGGCCACCACCACATCGAAGAAGTCCGGGCGCTGCACGAAGTGCGCAGTGAGAATGTCGATGTGGAACTTGTCCACCTTCACGTCAGGATATGACTTGGCCATCTCGGCCACGCGCTCGTCCCAGTACGGCATGGTGATGGCGATGCCGTTGGACTTGGTGGCGCTGGTCAGGTGCTTCTTGGGCCGCGACTGCGCCAGGTCGAACGCGAACTTGAGCACGCGGTCCACACCGTGGCGCGACATCACCGTCTCCTGCATCACGATCTCGCGCGGCGTGCCTTCGTACATGCGGCCACCAATGCTGGAGTATTCGCCTTCGGTGTTCTCGCGCACGATCAGCATGTCGATCTCGCCCGGCAGGCGCGGGCTGCCATCGCGGCGCACCACGGGGGCGATCACGCCAGGCATGAGGCGCGCCGGGCACAGGTTGATGTACTGGTCAA
>JBCNOJ010000425.1:0-4417 GCA_039593925.1 Acidovorax sp. | reverse complement strand
GCGCCTCAAGCCCATTCCGGTGGAAGCCGTGGTGCGCGGCTACCTGGCCGGCAGCGGCTGGAAGGAGTACCAGGAATCGCGCTCGGTCTGCGGCGTGCCCTTGCCCGAAGGCCTGACCAACGCAGCCAAACTGCCCGAACCCATCTACACCCCGGCCGCCAAGGCAGCAGCGGGCGAGCACGACGAGAACATCACCTTCGAGCGCACGGTGGAGATGATCGGCCTGCCCCTGGCCACGCAGATCCGTGACCTGAGCATCGCGATCTACAAGGCTGCGGCCGAAATCGCATTGTCCAAGGGCATGATCATTGCCGACACCAAGTTCGAGTTCGGCCTCGCCCCCGATGGCACCCTCGTGCTGATGGATGAGGTGCTGACACCCGACAGCTCGCGCTACTGGCCGGTGGAAGGCTACGAGGCCGCCCTGGCAGCAGGCCAGAACCCCCCCAGCTACGACAAGCAGTTCGTGCGCGACTGGCTGGAGCAGGCCCAGGTCAACGGCAAGCCTTGGGACAAAACTGCCCCTTCGCCCCGCCTGCCGCAGGCCGTGATCGAGAAGACCGCCGCCAAGTACCGCGAAGCGCTGGAACGGCTGACCGCCTGAGGCTTCCGGCGCGGGACCAGGCAGGCTGCTGGCGGGCTGTTTTGCACTCGTCAGCCCAGCAATGTCTCTGCCGCCTCCAGCCGCAGCAGCGGCTTGCCTTCGCCGTCGCGCAGCACCAATTGGTTGCCCTGCTGGCGGAAGCTTTCCACCGCCGCGAGGGCGTTGAAAAATCGCCCTTCCAGCCCGCCGCTGTCCAGGCACAGGCTGATGTTGGACACGACCTGCCCCACCCGCATCCGGGCGCCCTGCAGGGCGTAATCGGCCAGAAAGCGGTTGCACCCCCCGAACCCCAGGATGCGGCCCTCGTCCGAATGAAAAACCAGATGAGGCGCGGCCACCCCCTCGGCCGGGCGCGGCACCGCCTCACCCTCCAGCTCCACCAGCCGCCAATGGGTCCAAGCCAGCGGTACCGCCGCCTCCACCGTGGCCACCTGGGGCAGCACGCGCAGCAAGCGCAGGCTGACGTGGCGGTAGGCCGCATCCTGGGGCACGGGATAGCGCTGCTCAGTGGTCCACAGCACACGCCCTTCGAGCGATACCGTGGCGCGCACCTCGTACCGCCCCTTGGGCACAAAACGCGATGACGGATAGGGGATGCGCACCGCAAAGGGCGGTTGCCCGGACGGCTGGCTGCGCTGGCGGCCCAGTACCACGGGCGGGGTGTCTGGCTGGCTCAGATCCAGCAGTGTGGCTTCAAACACAGCCTCCGGCGGCAGCACCACACGCTCGCTGGTCAAGGCCACGCCGGTGACCACGGCGTCTGGCTCGGGTGGGCGCGTGGCGCAGCCGGCCAGCATCCACACCAGCAAGGCTGCCGCTCCCAAACGCCCGCTTTGCCGGTGAGCAAAAAGCCGTTGGATGAACGTGAACATCATGGGGCCACGCTGCCCGATGCTCTGCAAACCCGTGTCGACAAACTTGCAACGCAACAGAAGGCGCTGGCCCCGGTCAGCTCAGCACCACACTGGAGAGCCGGCGGCGGTAGGTGGCCACCACAGGGTCGTCAGGCGGGATCTGGCCGTCGGCCACCTTGACCTTGGGCGGCTCGATGATTTCAAGGATGGCAACGTAGGTCTTGCGGGCGGCCTCTTCGTTCCAGGCCTTGTCGCGCATGAGGATTTCGAGCAGCTCGTCCATCGCCTGCGTCCAGCGCTGGCCAGCCATGAGCCAGCGGGCACGGGCGTAGCGCGTGTCGAAGTCGCGCTTGTTGGCGGCAATTTTTGAATCAAATTCGGCCCCAGCGCTTTCCCCATAAGCGCTAGAAGCTACAAAATCAAGAGCATCCATCCAGGCTTTCAAGGCGCCCAGCTTGCGCGAAGTGCCGGCCTTGGCAATCACGGGGGCGAAGGCCACCTTGGCGTCGTCGTCGCGGCCCAGTTGCAGCAGGAGCTTGACGTAGTCAAACCGCACTTCGTCGTTTGAAGGGTCGGTCACCACGGCGTGCTGCAGCTTTTCCAGCGCGGTGCCAGTGTCGCCTTCGGCCAGCGCATCCAGGGCTTCCTCTTCGTCGGCCTCGGCCTCCATGGCTTCGGCCGTGGGCACGTGCTTGTCGAGGAACGCGCGCACCTGGCCCTCCGGCAGGGCGCCCATGAAACCGTCCACGGGCTGGCCGTTCATGAGCAGCACGCAGGTGGGAATGCTGCGGATGCCGAACATGCCGGCCAATTGCTGCTCCTGGTCAGAGTCGATCTTGGCGAGCTTGAAGCGCCCGGCGTACTCCGTCTCCAGCTTCTCCAGCACCGGGCCCAGCGACTTGCAGGGGCCACACCAGGGCGCCCAGAAATCCACCAGCACGGGCACGTTCATCGAGGCGGCAACCACCTCGGCTTCAAAGTTCTCTACGGTGACGTCAATCATGGTCGGTGTGCGGGCCAGAGCCAGCAGAAATGAAGGGGGTTCGCGCTATTTTGGCCCATCGACAGCGCCCGGTGCCGCCGAAGGGAAACGCAAAAAGTAAAATCGCGGGTTCCACCTACAGCGGGTGCGGCAGGCCCAGGGCGGTGCCGCCCCCCTCCAACCACCATGAAACCCATCCAGATCGGCGTGGTCATGGGTTCCAGCAGCGACTGGGACACCATGCAGCACGCGGTGCAAATCCTTGAGCAGTTCGGCATTGCGCACGAAGCGCGCGTGGTGTCGGCCCACCGCATGCCCGACGACATGTTCGCCTACGCCGAGGCGGCCGCAGGCCGGGGCCTGAAGGCCATCATCGCGGGTGCCGGTGGCGCTGCCCACCTGCCCGGCATGATCGCGGCCAAGACACCCGTGCCCGTGCTGGGCGTGCCCGTGGCCAGCCGCCACCTGCAGGGTGTGGATTCGCTGCACAGCATCGTGCAGATGCCCAAGGGCATCCCTGTGGCCACGTTCGCCATCGGCACGGCCGGAGCCGCCAATGCAGCCCTGTTCGCCGTGGCCCTGCTGGCCAATGAAAGCGCCGAACTGCGCCAGCGCCTGGAAGCCTTCCGGGCCGAGCAGACGGAAGTGGCCCGCAACATGACCCTGCCGCCTGCTGCATGAGCGCCGACAACACTTTGGCACCGCTGCTGCCCGGCGCCACGCTGGGCGTGCTGGGTGGCGGCCAGTTGGGCCGTATGTTCGTGCACCAGGCGCAAGCCATGGGCTACTTCACGGCGGTGCTCGACGCCGACCCGACCAGCCCTGCCGGGCTGGTGAGCCACCACCACGTCCAGACGGGTTACGAAGACCCGCAAGGCCTGGCCGAGCTGGCCCGCCTGTCGGATGCGGTGACCACCGAATTCGAGAACGTGCCCGCTGCGGCGCTGGCGGCGTTGGCCGCGCAACGCCCTGTATCGCCCGCCGCCAGCGCCGTGTCGGTGGCGCAGGATCGCGCACGCGAGAAGGCGCACTTTGTGGCCTGCGGCGTGCCCTGCGCGCCTTATGCCGTGATCGAAACTGCCGAGCAGCTGGCTGCCGTTTCACCTGATCTGCTGCCAGGCATCCTGAAAACCGCCCGCATGGGGTACGACGGCAAGGGCCAGGTGCGCGTAAAGACATCCGCCGAGCTGGCCGCCGCCTGGGATTCTATCGGCAAGGTGCCCTGCGTGCTGGAAAAAATGCTGCCCCTGCAGCTCGAATGCTCGGTGATCGTGGCGCGCGGGCATGACGGCGCCATGGTGCACCTGCCCGTGCAGCGCAACCTGCACCGCGACGGCATCCTGGCCGTGACCGAGGTTTATGAACAAAATCTGCCTCCAGCGCTTGCTGATAAAGCGGTAACAGCTGCGAAATCTGTAGCAGATGGCCTGCACTATGTGGGCGTGCTGTGCGTGGAGTTCTTCGTGCTGCAGGACGGCAGTCTCGTGGTCAACGAGATCGCCCCGCGCCCCCACAACAGCGGCCACTACAGCCAGAACGCCTGCGACGTGTCGCAGTTCGAGCTGCAGGTGCGCACCATGGCACGCCTGCCGCTCACGCAGCCGCGCCAGCACAGCCCGGCCGTGATGCTCAACCTGCTGGGCGACCTGTGGTTCGCCCACGGTGATACCGCACAGAC
This sequence comes from Acidovorax sp., assembly GCA_039593925.1. GTDB lineage: Bacteria > Pseudomonadota > Gammaproteobacteria > Burkholderiales > Burkholderiaceae_C > Acidovorax. Next base: position 299 of record JBCNOJ010000425.1, on the reverse strand, counting down.
ACCGCCCTGGTGCGCCGTGCTGGCCCTGCCCGGCACACACCTGCACCTGTATGGCAAGCGTGACGCCAAGCGCGCCCGCAAGATGGGGCACCTCAACATCACAGCGGCCACGCCGCAGGCCGCCCGCGCCACGGCCCTCCAGGCCGCGCAATTGTTGGGCATCGCCCCGTTCTGAGGCCGCTGCACCCATGATCCTGGACGGCCACGCTCCCTCCTCCATCGCCGCCGCCGCACGCGCGGTGCGCAGCGGTGCCCTGCTGGGCCTGCCGACCGAAACGGTCTACGGCCTGGCCGCCGAC
>JBCNOJ010000424.1:0-4431 GCA_039593925.1 Acidovorax sp. | reverse complement strand
CACTGGTGGCGCGCATCAACCTGCTGATGTGCGCAGGCCAGCTGTCTGCCAGCACCGTCAAGCTCATCACCGACGCGCTGAAAGCCACCAACATCACTGCCGCGAGCACCGACAACGCCAAGCTCGACCGCGTGGCTGCCGCCGTCTTCCTGGTGATGGCCTCGGCCGAGTACCTCGTTCAGAAGTAAGCCACCCGGCTGCCCACACCGTTCACAACCCGCCGTAGGCCCGCACCATGCACCTGCTCCAACCCGAACTTCACACCCGCCGCGCGTTTCTGCGCCGCTCCACGCAACTGGGGCTGGCGGGCACCGCCCTGCCCTTCGCGCTGAACCTGGCAGCGCTGGGTGAAGCCGCCGCGTTCACTGCCACCGACTACAAGGCCCTGGTCTGCGTGTTTCTGTACGGCGGCAACGACTACGCCAACACCGTGGTCACCTACGACGACGCCAGCTACAACCGCTACAGCGCCATCCGGGGCGGCGGTGGCGGGCAGACGGCAGGCGGTATCGCGCTGGCCAGGTCCGCGCTGGCAGCCACCGTGCTCAACCCCACCACGGCCTTGCCCGATGGCCGCCAATACGCGCTGCACCCGGCCATGACGGGCCTGGCGGGCCTGTTCAACAGCGGCAAGGCCGCCGTGCAGCTCAATGTGGGGCCGCTGGTGGTGCCGCTCACGCGGGCGCAGTACAACAGCTCCGACCGGGGCACCTACCCCCTGCCCCCCAAGCTGTTCTCGCACAACGACCAGCAGTCGGTGTGGCAATCGTCTTCCGCCGAAGGGTCTACCGTGGGGTGGGGCGGCAACATTGGCGACCTGGCCCTGTCATCCAACGGCAACTCGCTGTTTACCTGCATTTCGGTCACGGGCAACGCCGTGTTCCTGTCGGGGGACTCGGCGCTGCAGTACCAGGTCAGCACCAACGGCGCGGTGGCCATCAATGGCGTGAAGAACAACGTGTATGGATCCACCGCTGTGCGTGCGGCGCTCACCTCGCTCATCCAGCAGCCCAGCAACCAGACGCTGGAAAACGAATACACCCGCGTCACCGCCCGCGCCATCGCGGCCGAAGGCCAGATCACCAGCGGGCTGGCCAGCGCAACGCTGTCCACACCCTTCCCCGCCAGCAATCCTCTGGCCGACCAGTTGCGCATGGTGGCCCGCCTGATCGCTGCACGCAACACGCTGGGCAGCAAGCGGCAAGTGTTCATGGTGTCGCTGGGCGGGTTCGACCTGCACGACAACCTCATCGCCCAGCAACCCCTGCTGATGCAGCGCGTGAGCGACGCCATGACCGCCTTCTACAACGCCACGGTGGAGCTGGGCGTGGCCGACAAGGTGACCGCGTTCACCGCATCCGACTTTGGTCGCACCCTGAGTTCCAACGGAGATGGCTCGGACCACGGCTGGGGCAGCCACCATCTCATGGTGGGCGGCGCCGTGAAGGGCAAGGCGTTCTACGGCAGCGCGCCGTCGGTCAGCATCACCAACACGGCAGCGCCCGAGGACCAGTGGCACGTGGGCCAGGGCCGGCTGCTGCCCACCACGTCGGTGGACCAGTACGCCGCCACGCTGGCGCGCTGGTTTGGCGTGTCGGCCGCTGAGCTGCCGGAGGTGCTGCCGAACATCCGCAACTTTGGAGCGGGGGCCGGAAGGGCGGACTACCCGGTGGATCTGGGGTTCATGGCCTAAGAACTGTTCCAAGACATGAGGGCCCCTGCACTGCGCGCCCTCTGACAAGGCCGGGGGCCGCTGCCGCACTCCACAGGGCGCTGGTTATCCAATAATGGACGGATGACTTCTGTATCCGCCACCCCATCGCACCGCCCATCCTCTTCCCCCCGCACCCGCATCGTCATCATTGGCTGCGGCTTTGGCGGCCTGGAGGCGGCCCGCGCTCTGCGCGGTGCGGCGGTGGATGTGACGCTGGTGGACCGCACCAATCACCACCTGTTCCAGCCGCTGCTGTACCAGGTGGCCACCGCAGGCCTGTCGGCGCCGGCCATTGCGGCGCCGATCCGGCATTTGTTTCGCGCGCAGCGCAATGTGACGGTGCTGCTGGGCGAGGTGACGCGCATCGACGTGGCCGCACGCGCAGCGCATTTGAAGGACGGGCTGGCGCTGCCGTACGACCATTTGATCGTGGCGGCGGGGGCAGCGCACAGCTACTTCGGGCACGACGAGTGGGCGCCGTTTGCACCGGGGCTCAAGACGCTGGACGACGCGTTCGAGATTCGCGGGCGCATCCTGCTGGCGTTCGAAGCGGCAGAAAAGGAGCCGGACCCGGAGCGCCGCGCGCAATGGCTGACCTTTGTGGTGATTGGCGGCGGGCCCACGGGCGTGGAGATGGCGGGCACGCTGGCCGAGATTGCGCGGCATACGTTGCCGGGGGAGTTCCGCAACATCGACCCAGCCGCGGCGCGGGTGATCTTGCTGGAAGGGGGCGACCGCATTCTGCAGGCCATGCCGCCCGCACTGAGCCAGCGCGCGAAGGAGCAGCTGGAGAAGCTGGGCGTGGACGTGCGGCTGAACGCGCGGGTAACGGCGATTGACGACCAGGGGCTGACGGTACAGACACCCGCTACACCACCCGGCGGCGGCACCGAAGGAAAAGGCGACACCACCACCTATGCCATAGAGAGCCAATGCGTGATCTGGGGCGCGGGCGTGGCTGCGTCCAAGCTGGGGCGGCAGCTGGCCGAGAGCACCCAGGCCAGCGGAAACGCGGTGGACCGCGCGGGCCGCGTGGTGGTGCAACCCGACCTGAGCCTGCCCGGGCACCCCGAGATCAGCGTGATTGGCGACCTGGCGGCCGCCAAGAGCCACGTGCCGGGGCGCGAGCCCACGCCGGTGCCGGGCGTGTCGCCCGCGGCCAAGCAGATGGGGCGGGCGGCGGCGGCCAACATCCTGCGGCGGCTGGCGGGGCGCGGCACCGAGCCGTTTCGCTACCGCGACTACGGCAACCTGGCCACCATTGGCCGCAATTCTGCGGTGGTGGACCTGACGTCACCCGCCGGGCCGGTGCGGTTTTCAGGCTACTTTGCGTGGCTGTTCTGGCTGTTTGCGCACGTGTTCTTCCTGATCGGCTTCCGCAACCGCATGGTGGTGCTGCTGGACTGGGGGTGGGCCTACTGGACCTTCGCGCGGCATGCGCGGGTGGTGACGGGGATTGCGGCGGAACCCGTCAAAGAGGGCACCTCGGCCAGCGAGGTGGCGGCAGTGGCCGACCAAGACACTCGATCACCAGAAGCGCCCGGACGACCCGCAACCCAGCAAGGCGGCTGAGCGGCCACCGCGCGCTAAGTGGCGTGCGGCGCGTTCAACGCGCGGCCTGCGGCGTGCCGTTGTAGACCTGCTCGTTGCTTGAAGCCGCGCCGCGCGCTAAAGCGCAAGCCACACCCCTATCCGTATGCGATGGCCTCGTCGGCAGGCACCGACGCGGCGGGACCAGACACGTGCGCCTATCGGCGCGCCGGCGCTACCTGATCCAGCCAGGCGTCCAGCTCCACCGCCACCTGGGTGGATGCTTCGGCCAACGCGGCCACGCCGCCTGCGGCATCCGCGCTGCGCGCTGGAGTGCGCACCACAAACACGCGCTGGCCGCGCAGCGATTCGCCGTCGGGCAGCACATCGACCAGAGTGGCGCGCACGCGCACGACGCCGGCGCTGTCGGTGGCGCTGTCGAACACATGGCTGAACTCCTCCAGCTCCACACGCAGCACGGGCGGCAGGCGGCCGCCCTGTTCGGTGTTGCGGGCCTGGGCGCTGCCGTAGTCGGTGCGCAAGATGGCGCGGCGCTGGCCCAGGTGTTCGCGCAGTCGCTGCTGCAACAGCTGGGCGGGCGGCTGGCTCCAGCGGGCCTGGGCGTAGGGTCGCAGCTGCTGCGGGCCGTTGTAGGCCAGGCGGTACAGCACGGCGTTGCTGCCTTCGGGAATACCGGCAGCTTCCACATCTTCGAGCGTGAGCGAGGGCACACGGCCAGCGGGCGACGGGGCTGCCACTGGCGCAGACGAAGTGGTGGCGCCGGGCCCAAAGTCGTACAGCGCGGGACGCGTGGGCGGCTCGGGCAGGGCTGAGCAACCGGCCAGCACCAGGGCTGCGGCAGAAAACTTTAGGCCAAAAGTGGCTCTAGCGCTTATCCAGTAAGCGCTAGCAGCTATGTTTTTTATAGTTTTCATGGGCACTCACTCCTGTTATTTCGTACCAGCCGCAAAGCCGGGCTCGCCGGGTCCGGGCGGTATGCGGCCAGAGCCGTAGATGAACAGCTGCGGGTTGTCGGACACGCCCCCGGCCGTGCGGCTGAGCTGGCGTGCGGCGCGCGAGGTGGCGTGACGGCCGTGTCGGTATAGGTGACCGAGCGCAGCGCGGCCTGCCATTGCGCGAGCGTGGCGGTGGCGCCGGCCGAACTCAGCGTGAGGGTGCCGTGCACC
>JBCNOJ010000423.1:0-4465 GCA_039593925.1 Acidovorax sp. | reverse complement strand
TTTGCTATATAAAAAAGAGCTGCTAGCGCTGGACAATCAACGGATTCAGATGGTTTTTCAACCAAATCCCTTGTCCATCCAGCGCTAGCGGCTCTTTTTTCAGGAGCGCCGCTGCAAAACAGCTGGCGCGACGCCTACCCCCTTAACCGGCTGCCTTATAGATGCGTGCCGCGCCATTGCCGGGGCGCGCGCCATAGGTGCTGGAATCTGTGGGTGGCAGCACGGTGGCCACCTGGCGGTCGGTCAGAGCGGCCACGCGGGCCAGGTTGTCGCGCTGCATGGCGACATTGGCGCTGACGGCCTGCAGGCGCTGGGCCAGCGTGGGGGGAAGGGAGGCGGGGTCGGTGCCACCCAGCACCTGGGCCAGGTCGGCGGCGGCGTTGCGCAGATCGGCGCCGCAGCGCTCCAGCGCGGGCGCGTCGGTGGCCAGCAAGGCGGCCGACACGGCTTCTACGTGTTTTTCCACATGGCTCAGGGCGGTTTCCAGATCCATGCGCGGGCTTCAGAAATGGGTCAGTGAGGACGAAAACAAGGCGGTATCAGCCGCGCGAGCGCGCCAGGATCTCCTGGGCGTTGGAAAGCATCTTGTCGGCAATGGCGTCGGCATCCACAGAGAACGTGCCGTTTTCAATGGCCGTGCGCACGGCTTTGACCTTGCTTGCATCGAAATCGCCCGAAGTGCGGGTGGCTGGGTCAAGCCCGCGGACGGAGCTGGAAACTGTGACAGGCACACCGGCGGCCGACGCGGCCACAGCGTCTTTGGCGGCTCCTTCAGCGGGGGCTGCGGCTGGGCTTTTGGCGGGCTTTGACAGCCCGGTTTGTGCCAGTGCAGCCGGGAGTTCCGGTTTTTGTCCTATCTTCATCGCTTTCTCCACTGCCCCGCATGGAGTGGGGCACAGTAGCAATGTTTTCGACGCATTTGCCGTGGACTTTAGCCATTTATCGCCACGGCGTCATCAAAGTGCGACCTCCACCGTTCCATCGGCACCCACAATTCCAGCAACGATTCGGCCATTACCCATGCGGATGCGCACAGTATCTCCAGCGCCTGCAGCCGCCAGGGCCTGGCCTGCGGAGGTGACCGCATAGCCCGGGCCCTGCGCCACGACCTTCACCTGAGCTCCCGCACGGAACAACTGGGGCGCGCGCACCATGTTCTGGCGCAGCGCCTGGCCAGCCACCAACTGGCGGGAGGCCACCTGCCCCACCCAGAGCTCGGGGTTGGCCACCACGGCGTGGGTTTCGGCCGCCCAGTCCACTTCGGCCTGCGTGGCATCGTCGGCGGTCAGCACCGCGCCAGGGGCGACGTTGCTGGTCAGCACCCAGGCGGGCCCATAGGCTTTCACGGTGACGGGCAGGAACACGTTCCACGCCGTGGCTCCCTGCACGCAGCGCAGGCCCAGCCGGGTGCGGCCCCACAGCCGGGCGCCCACGGGCAAATACGGCTCCACCCGCGCGCAGGGCGCCAGGCGCAGGCGTGAATCGAGCGCGCCCACGCTGACTTCCATGCGCAGAGGCATCCCCGCAGCCTGGTTGCGCGAGACCGCGTCGTCCAGCCAACGCTGGGTGATGGGGGCAAGGTCCACCGCAGGGTCTGCGGCCGCTTCCTGCGCGGCCGTGGGGCCCGCCAAAGCGGCGGCCCCCACAGCCAACAGAGCTACGAAGCCACGCAGCAAAGGTCGCGCGGCGCCCCCCCCATTTGGGGCGTAGCGCAGGAAAAGATCGGGGAAATAACGAGAGCGCATGGCAGGCCTCCTGGGCGTGCATCCCGGCTGCCACCGGGCGAAGGTTTGGGAGGGGGCGGGCGTGTCAGTAGGCAGGGCAGATGCCATTCGACCCCTGGAACTATAGGCCGCTGCCCACCGCGCAAAGCCCAAAACTGCGCACCGATTTCCGCGTTCTTCGCGCTTTAGAAAAAAGCCGCGGTTTCCATAATCAAGCCACGCCGGAAAGCGCCCTGACGCTGCTGACCGGCGCCTTTGCAACCCCACGGCGTGAGGCAACCATGCTTGACAAGATGACCAACCGGCTGGACTTCCACGGCACCGCACTGATCCTGCGGGCCGAGCGCCAGCGTGCCATCGCCAGCAACATTGCCAACGCCGACACCCCAGGCTATGTGGCCCGCGATTTCAAGTTCAGCGATGCGCTGAGCGAGGCCACAGCCACCCGCAGCTCGGGCGCCGATGGCACCGGCAGCACCTCCGGAGTCACACGCCAGGTTCTGGCGGGCGTGGTGGGCACCGCAGGCGCCACCGATCCACGCCACATCCCTGTGCCCGTCACGCGCAGCGGCGGCTCCACCCTCGACGCCCGCGGCACGCTGGGCTATGCCGTGCAGACGCAGCCCGCGCTGGACGGCAACTCGGTGGACATGAACCGCGAGCGCGCCAATTTTGCCGATAACGCCGTGCGCTATGAGGCCACGCTGCGCTTCATCAACGGCAACGCCAAAACCATGCTCAGCGCCATCCAGGGCCAGTAAACAAGCAGCCCGCGCAGCCAGAAAGCGAGATCCGCCATGTCCATGTTCTCCATCTTCAACGTCTCCGGCAGCGCCATCAGCGCGCAGTCGCAGCGGCTCAATGTGGTGGCCAGCAACCTGGCCAACGTCGACGCCGTGGCCGGGCCCGATGGCCAGGCGTACAAGGCACGGCAGGTGGTTTTCCAGACCGAGCCCATGGGCGCCGACAGCTCTGCGGGTGTGCGCGTGACCGGCGTGTCCGAAAGCAATGCACCCGGCCGCCGTGTGCACGACCCCAGCCACCCCTCGGCCGATGCGCAGGGCTACGTCAACCATTCCAACGTCAACGCGGTGGAGGAGATGGTCAACATGATCTCTGCCTCGCGCTCGTACCAGAACAACGTCGAGGTCATGAACACGGCCAAGACGCTGCTCCTCAAGACCCTGCAGATGGGTCAGTAAGCACCGAAGGCCCGCCATGATCCTCAACCCCATCGGCTCCACAGCCACCGTCAATTCCGGCGCATCCGCCAACGCCTCCACCGACCCGGCGGCCATGCAGGACCGCTTCCTCAAGCTGCTGGTGGCGCAGTTGAACAACCAGGACCCGATGAACCCCCTGGACAACGCGCAGATGACCACGCAGATGGCGCAGATCAACACAGTGACGGGCATCCAGACGCTGAACCTCTCCATGCAGACCATGGCCGAGCAGTTCACCACGCTGCAGACGCTGCAGGGCATCACGATGATCGGCCGCTCCGTGTTTGCCGAAGGCAACCGCATGAACTTCGAGGACGACGTGGGCAAGGGCACCTTCGAGATCGCCGGCGCGGCCACCAACGTCAAGGTGGAAGTCGTCACCCCGGGCGGTGTGGTGGTGGGCACCGTGGACATGGGCGCGCAAGAACAAGGCCGCCACACCTTTGAATGGGACGCCAGCAAATACAGCGGCAACACCAGCGACCTGAGGTTCCGCGTCACCGCCAGCAACGGCGACGGCGAGGTCAAGGCCACGACGCTCACGCAGTCCAAGGTGACCGCCACCGGCTCCAATGCGGGCGCGCTGACCCTCACGCTGGAAAACGGCGACACCGTCAACTACTCCAACATCCGCGGCGTCCTCTGAACGCGGCGTACCGAACTTTCCCACCCATTCACGCCACCAGGAGAACACCATGGGTTTCCAGCAAGGCCTCTCCGGCCTCAATGCCTCGGCCAAGAACCTCGACGTCATTGGCCACAACATCGCCAACGCGAACACCACGGGCTTCAAGGCCTCGCGCACGGAATTCGCGGCCATGGTGGCATCGGCCATCGGCAGCGCCAGCGGCAAGAACTCCGGCATCGGCGTGGAGGTTTCCGCCATCGCCCAGCAGTTCAACCAGGGCAACCTGACCGTGACCGGCAACAGCCTGGACGTGGCCATCAACGGTAACGGCTTCTTCATGCTGCAGATGCCCGACGGTTCGCGCGCCTACACGCGGGCTGGCGACTTCAAGCTCGACACCATGGGCAACGTGATCTCCAACAGCGGCGGCCAGGTCATGGGCTACCCCACCGACCCCACCACGGGCGTGCGCACCTCCAGCACGGCCGTGCCTTTGACGTTCCCGACGTCGGCCCCCATTCCGGCCAAGCAGACCACCACCATCACCGCGGCCTTCAATCTGGATGCCCGCGCGCCCGACGCGGCCGGCAACCCCACAGCCACACCGCCCGTTCCAGCCACGCCGCGCTCGACCTATGGCACCTCGCTCAACGTGTACGACAGCCAGGGCGTGGCCAAACCGGTGAGCCTGTACTTTGAAAAGAACGGCGCCAACACCTGGGACGTGTACACCGAGCTGGACGACCCCACCGCCACGCCACCCGTGGTGGCCACGCCGATCGGCCACAGTCCCGTTTAAAACGGAATGCCCTGAAAACAGGCGGCAGATTTTACGGAGAGCGAACGGTGAAGGCAATGCAAGACTATGCAGATTTGCACACGGATTATGC
>JBCNOJ010000422.1:0-4487 GCA_039593925.1 Acidovorax sp. | reverse complement strand
CACGCCGCGCGCGCATGCCGGTGATGGCGAAGCGGTGCGCCTCGTCGCGGATCTGGGCCACCAGCATCAGCGCGGCCGAGTCCTTGCCCAGGTAGACCTTCTCGCGGCCATCGGCAAACACCAGTTCTTCCAGGCCCACCTTGCGGCCCTCGCCTTTTTCGACGCCCACGATGCGGGTCAGATCCAGCCCCAGCGCCGTGAACACTTCGCGCGCCACGCCCACCTGGCCCTTGCCGCCGTCGATCAGCACCAGGTCCGGCAGGCGCGCCACGCCCTTGGGCTTCACGGCGCCTTCGGCCTGCGTGGCATCGGGCGGCGGCGGCGCGGCAAAGTCGATGCCTCCAGCCTCCCGCGCCGCTTCGGCCACCTTGCTGTATCGGCGGGTGAGCACCTGGCGCATGGCGGCGTAGTCGTCACCGCCCGTGATGCCTTCGATCTTGTAGCGGCGGTACTCGCTGCTCTGCATCTTGTGGTGGTGGAACACCACGCACGAGGCCTGCGTGGATTCGCCCGCCGTGTGCGAGATGTCGAAGCACTCGATGGTGAGCCGCTCCAAGTCGTCGGGCGGCAGGTCCAGGGCCTCGGCCAGTGCACGGGTGCGGGCCTGCTGCGAACCCTCTTCGGCCAGCAAGCGGGCCAGTTGCAGGTCGGCGTTTTTCTGTGCCATGTCCAGCCAGGCGCGGCGTTGCTCGCGAGGCTGGTGAATGGCATTCACGCGCACGCCAGTCTGCTCGGAAAGGGCCTCCATCAGCGCCTTGTCCACCGGCACACTGGTCACCAGCACCGGTGGAACCGGCACACCGATGTAATGCTGGGCAATGAACGCCTCCAGCACCTGGGCTTCTACCGGGCGAGAGGGGGCAGCCGCAACAGCGACCGCGCCGCCCGCGCTGTCCACCACCGCGTCATCGCCCTCTTCTTCAAAAACGGCCGCCGCGTCCTCGACATGAACGGGAAAATACGGGCGGTCTCCCAGGTGTCGGCCGCCACGCACCATGGCCAGGTTCACGCAAGCCCGGCCGCCCAACACCCGCACGGCCAGAATGTCCACATCCTTGTCGTCCGCCGTTTCGATGGACTGCTGGTGCAGCACGCGCGACAGCGCCTGGATCTGGTTGCGCACCTCGGCCGCCTGCTCAAATTCGAGCTTTTCGGAATGCGCCATCATGCGCACCTCCATGGCCTGCAGCACCTCCTGCGTTTCGCCGCGCAGCAGGGCCTCGGCGTGCTGAACGTCGGCACCGTAGGCCTCCGGCGATATCAAATCGACACAGGGCCCCGTGCAGCGCTTGATCTGGTACAGCAGGCAAGGCCGCGTGCGGTTGGCAAATACGGTGTCCTCGCAAGTGCGCAGGCGGAACACCTTTTGCAGCAGCTGAATGGTCTCCTTGACCGCCCAGGCACTGGGGTACGGGCCAAAGTAACGGTGCTTCTTGTCCACCGACCCACGGTAGTACGCCATGCGCGGGAACACCTGCCCCGGCGCTTCGCCGCGTGTGTGGGCGCCCGGTGTGCCTGTGATTTTCAAATAGGGGTAACTCTTGTCGTCGCGGAACAGGATGTTGAACTTGGGGTTCAACGTCTTGATGAGGTTGTTTTCCAGCAGCAGCGCCTCGGCCTCGGAGCGCACCACGGTGGTCTCCATGCGCACGATCTTGCTGACCATATGGCCGATGCGCGTGCCGCCATGGTTCTTGGTGAAGTAGCTCGATACGCGCCGCTTGAGGTGCCGCGCCTTGCCCACATACAAAAGCGCGCCTTGGGCGTCGAAATAGCGGTAGACCCCTGGCAGTGCAGGCAACGCGGCTACCTGCGCCAGGAGTTCTTCGGAATGCACGTCAGACATGGCGCGTATTGTGGCCGCGCTCAACCTGGCCCAAAGCCATTCGCTCCAAAAGCTATCAAATTAATAGCTACTGGCGCTTGATGGTAAAGCGCCATAGGCCAATTTGGCCACTATTCTGCTTCGATCTTGGAGGTTTTCACCACCGAGGCCCAGTTGGCCAAGTCCGCCTTGACCTTGTCGCCCAGCTGAGCCGGCGTCTGGTAGTCGGCTGTGGCACCTTGCTCCAGCGCCTTCTGTTTGAATTGGGCGCTTTGCACCACGGTGCGGATGTCGGCTGTGAGTTTTTCCACCACTGGCTTGGGCACGGCGGCAGGCACGAACACCGCGAACCACGACGTGGCATCGACCTTGGGGTACCCCGCCTCAGCCGTGGTGGGCACATCGGGCAGGCTGGGCAGGCGCTCCTTGCCCGTCACGGCCAGCACGCGCAATTTGCCGCTGGCGATGTGCGGCATGAAGGGCGGCGCGGTGCCAAAGGTCAGGTCAACCTGGCCACCCAGCAGGTCTTGCAGCGCAGGGCCGGTGCCCTTGTAGGGCACGTGCACCATCTTGATGCCGCCCTGCTGTTCCAGCATGGCGCCGGTCACATGCTGCAGCGAGCCGTTGCCGGACGAGGCGTAGTTGAGCTTGCCAGGGTGGGCCTTGGCGTAGGCAATCAGTTCCGCCAGCGTCTTCACCGGCAGGTCGTTGCGCACCACGATGATCTGGGGTGCTGAAATCACGTTGGCCACGGGTTGAAAGTCTTTTTGCTCCCACTGCGGCGCCTTGGTGATGTGGGGCGAAATGACGTGGTAGCCCGAGTACTGCATGAACACCGTGTAGCCATCGGCCTCGGCGCGCTTGACGATGCTGGCGGCAATGTTGCCGTTGCCGCCACCCTTGTTGTCCACCACCACCGATTGGCCCAGCACCGGGCCCAGCGCCTGCGCCAGCATGCGTGCCGAAAGGTCGGTGGTGCCGCCCGCCGCCGTGGGCACAACCATCGTGACCGTTTTGCTGGGGTAAGCCGTTTGGGCCGCAGCGTTGCCGACCAGGCTTGCGGCCAGGGCCGCCAAGGCCAATGCATTGAAGTGTTTGCGGTTCAGGTTCATGCGGTGTCTCCGTTTTTGGTTATCGAAAAGGGGAAAGGATGAAGGGGTGCCTGCGAGCCCGTGGGTCAGTCCACGGTCGCACCGGTCTCTTTGACCACGCGGCTCCACTTGGGCAGATCGGACTGCACCAGCGCTGCGAGCTGCGCTGCCGTGCCCTTGAAGGGCTCGCAGCCCACGGTGGCTAACTTCTCGACCACGTCCTTGTGCTCCAGCGCGCGAGCCACCTCGGCCTGCAGCTGCGCCACGATGGGCGCGGGTGTGCCGGCGGGGGCAAACAGCGCGTACCAGGGTGCCTGGCCAAAGCCCTTGATCGTCTCGCCAATCGTGGGCGCATCGGGCAGTGCGGCCACGCGCTTTTCATTGACCACGCCCAGCACCTTGAGCTTGCCCGCCTTGATGAATGCGATGGCCGACGGGAGGCTTTGCACCGACAGCGGCACCTGCCCACCCACCACGTCGGTGGCGGCAGCGGCCGAGCCTTTGTAGGGGATGTGCTGCAGCTGAATGCCTGCGGCCTTTTGCAGCATCTCGCCAATCAGGTGGTTCAGCGTGCCATTGCCCGCTGAGGCGATGGAGTACTTGCCAGGGTTGGCTTTGGCCAGCGTGACCATTTCGGCCACGGCGTTGGCCGGGAACGACGGGTGCGCCACCAGCACATACCCCGCCGTGGCTACGGGTGCTACAGGTGCAAAGTCCTTCACCGGATCAAAGCCCGGGCTTTGTACAGCGCAGGCCCAATCACATGGGCGCTGTCCGCTGTCAGCAGCAGCGTGTAGCCGTCGTTGCGCGCACGGGCCGCAGCGCCCGTGGCCAGCGTGCCACCCGCGCCGGGGCGGTTTTCCACCAACACGCTTTGATTCAGCTGCTCACCGAGCTTTTGCGCCAGCACGCGCGCTATGGCGTCGTTGGCGCCCCCCGCGGCCTGGGGCACTACCAGCGTGATGGCTTTGGACGGGTACTTGTCCTGAGCGCCTGCAGCCAAAGCGGCGGTGCACAGCACGGCGGCGGTGAAGATGCGGCGGGACAGCGGGGTTTGAAATGCCATGGTTTTGTCTCCTGAGTGTTCGTGTTTGTCATCGGTATGTGGGCTTGTCCACCTTCAGCGGGCGAGCGCTCTCTCGCGGATCGCCTCAAAATCCGGGGGCACCGGGTGCAGCGCCAGGCGGGGGCCTGCCTTGGCGATCTGGCTCGGGATGTCATGGCCGATGAGCGCAGGCAGTTGCTGTGCCACAGCAACAAGCTGAGCCAGATCCACACCGGTGTCATAGCCCGTCAGCGCCAGCGCGTGCACGATCTCTTCGCTGCACACATTGCCGCTGGCGCCCGGCGCGTAGGGGCAGCCACCCAGGCCGCCCAGCGACGCATCGAACCGGTCAGCCCCAGCGTCGATGGCGGCCAGCACATTGACCAGCCCCATGCCGCGCGTGTTGTGGAAATGCAGGGTGAACTCCACACCCGGCCATCGCGGGCGTGGGGCTGCCGTGAGCTGGTGCACCTGGGTGGGGGAGGCCATGCACGTGGTGTCGCTCGGCGTGATGGCGCGCACGCCC
>JBCNOJ010000421.1:0-4503 GCA_039593925.1 Acidovorax sp. | reverse complement strand
CTGCGTTGCGGCTGAGAGCGGTGCGCTGAAGACCCGCAGACAGGCCCGGATTTAAACCAGCACGTCCCGAAGGGATGCGTCTTTGTCGAACTGCGCCTTGGCAAACGGGCACAGGGGAACCACCTTGGTGCCGGTGGTCCGTGCCCAGTCAACCAGTGCGGCAAGCAGCTCACGCCCCACACCCTGTCCGCTGAGCGATGGGTCCACTTCGGTGTGGTCCACGATGATCATCGTGGCGTTGGTGCGGCTGTAGGTCATCTCAGCAAGGCGCTGGCCGCCGGTCTCTACATAGAAGGCGCCTTTGGCGTCTTGCTCCTGGTGCTGAACGGTGTGGGGCATGGTGTGTGGTTGGGCGGAAGGGAGTTTGGCGTTGGAGTATGACGCAGCCTTTGCGCCGCTGCATGCCCCGTCTTTTGTCACCATCTACTGGGCGCCAAATGCCTCGGACAGAAACTCTGCCGTGGCGCGCACGCGGGCCGTGCGCTGCAGGTCGGGGTGCATGACTTGCCAGACTTCATAGTCGGTGGGGCGACGGCGTTGTGGCCAGATGCGCACCAGCCCCTCTCGCTCGCCCATCCACACCGGCATCTCGCCCAGCCCGATGCCCGCCGCCACGGCCTTGCGAACCAGCAGGCTGGAGCGCACCGCCATGGCGATCCTGGCCTGGCGGGCGGGAACGCCGGCCATCGTCAGGAACGGGCTTTGTTCCAGATAGGGGCCGTAGGCCACCAGGTGGTGGCCGTGCAGTTCATCGTCGGGCACGGGTTCGCCAAAGCGCGCGACGTAGCCCGCACTGGCAAAAAGGCCCACCGGCCACGACACCACGCGGCGCACGACCAGGTCTGGTGTGTCGGGGCGCACATTGCGAAACGCGATGTCCACCTGCCTGCGGCTGAGGCTCAGCAACTGCGTGGACACCTCCAGGTCCACGCGGATATGGGGCCAGTGCTGCTGCAAGCGCTCCACGGCGGGCAGCAGCAGGTCGATGGCGATGGAGTCGGTGCTGGTCACGCGCACCAGGCCGCCGGGGTTTTCGTCCTGGCCTTCGATTTTGGTGCGCAGGTCGAGGGCTGCGCTCTCCATGCGCCGCGCGGCCGCCAGAGCCGTTTCGCCAGCGGCCGTGAGCAGGTAGCCATCCTTGGCGCGCAGGAAGAGCTTGGCGCCCAACTCGGCCTCCAGGGCGTTCAGCCGCCGCCCCACGGTGGCCTGGTCAACGCCCAGGCTGCGCGCCGCGGCACGCAATGATGGCGTCCTTGTCAGCGCAAGAAAGATGCGGGTGTCGTCCCAGTTCATGGCGTCGCGTGGCGAGTAGGGGTGATGCAATTTTGCATCACCGTGCAGTGAAATTGCTGCGCTTTAAGGGCGCTTCAATGGCGCTTTGACGCGCTAACCTTGCACGCTTGAGAGACTTTCTAGGAATGAACCATGTCCAACGTCGCGTGTGCAAACCCTGCCACCCCCGCGCAATCCGTCACCCAGCCCACCATGCAGGCCATCGTGTTCGACGACTTCGGCGGGCCTGAAGTACTGGTGGCCCGTGAGGTGGCAACGCCGCAGGTGCGGCCACACGACCTGCTGGTGCGCAACGCTGCCATCGGCGTGAACCGCGCAGACCTTTCACACCGCAAGGGCGCTTACGGCCGTGCGTACTTTGGCGATGCGGACACGATGGGCCTGGAGATTGCGGGCACGGTGGTCGACGTGGGCCCGCAGGTGCACGGCTTTGCCGTGGGCGACCGTGTGATGGGCATTGTGGGCGGCGGCGCCTATGCCGAGCTGTCGCGCATCGACCACCGCATGGCCATGCATGTGCCGGCGGGCCTTGATTTGGTGGCTGCGGGTGCGGTGGCCGAGGTGTTTGTGACCGCGCACGAGGCGCTGTTCCACCTGGCCAATCTGCAGGCGGGCGAATCGGTGCTGATCCATGCGGCGGCGGGCGGTGTGGGGTCGGCGGCCGTGCAGTTGGCACAGGCGGCCAGTGCCCGGGTGTTTGCCACGGCGGGCGGTGACAAGCGCGACGCGGTGCTGGGCTTTGGCGCGGAGGTGTTCATCGACCACCGCCGCGAAGATTTTGCAACTGCGGTGGCGCAGGCAACCGACGGCAAAGGCGTGGACGTGGTGATCGACTTTGTGGGCGCCCCGTACCTGGAGCGCAACGTGCGGTCGCTGGCCGTGGGCGGGCGCATGGTGGCGGTGGGCTTGTTGGGCGGCGCGCAAGGTGCCACGCTGCCGATGGACGTGGTGCTGTACCGCCATCTGCGGATTTTTGGAACGGTGATGAAGTCACGCCCGCCCGAGGTCAAGCAGGCCATGGTGCGGCGCTTTGCTGACCGCTGGCTGCCTGCGTTGGCCGCCGGTGCGATCCGCCCCGTGATCGACAGAACCTACCCCTTGGCGGAGGCCACACGCGCCCACCAGCGCATGGAGTCGGGCGTCAATGTGGGCAAGATCCTGTTGCTGCCCGGGGCGCGCTGAGTGTGGAGCTAGACGCGCAAGACGAAGGCTGCGCCAGGCCGCAGGCATTGCAGTGGTACTGCGCCAGGGGCCAGGTTGGCGCACCAGCGGGGCTTGCGACGGCCTACGTTAACCGCGAAGCCTTGGCCGGTGCAGCGGTGGTTGGCCGGCAGTTGGCAAACATGTCCAGCTCGGGCCGGTAGGCGCCGGTCTGCACGTCCATCAAACCCAGCACCGAGTGGAAATAGTTGTCGTGCGTAATGCGGCGAGCGGCCAGGTCGTGCTGAAGGCAGCCGGTGCCCAGTTGCGTGCGTGCCTGCATGGCGGGCGAGAGCCAGGTGATCCACGGCACGTGTTTCTGCACATCGGGTGCGATGCTGTAAGGCAGCCCATGCAGGTAAATGTTGTTCTCGCCCAGCGATTCGCCGTGGTCTGCCACGTACATCATCGTCGTTTGCGCCTTGCTGCTTTGCGCGGAGAGCCACTGCAGCACGGAATCGAGGAACAGGTCGGTTTCGACGATGCTGTTGTCGTAGGCGTTCAGCACCTGCTGGCGCTCGCATTCCTGCAAGGCGGTCGACGTGCATTCGGGCAAGAACTTCTTGTTCTCAGGCGCGGAGCGTTTCGAATAGGCCGGGCCATGGCTGCCCATCTGGTGGAGCACCACCACCGTGCCACGCTGGCGCTGCTCGGCGGGCAGGGCGGCGATCTGTGCGTCCAGGTCCTTGAGCATCACGCGGTCCAGGCATTCGCTGCCGGGCAGGCACAGGGCGGGGTCTTTCAGGTTGCTCGTGCTGATGTGGCCGATGCGGTCGCACACGCCTTTGCAGCCCGACTGGTTGTCCACCCACAGCACGCCCAGGCCGGCCCGGTGCAGCACGTCGATGAGGCTTTCAAAATTGGCGGCACGCGCGTCGTAGCCGGTGCGGCCCAGGTGCGAGAACATGCACGGGACCGAGGCTGCGGTGCTGGTGCCGCACGACCAGGCATTGCGTGCGCTGATGAGGTCGTTGCGGGCCGAGAGCAGGGGCGTGGTGTTGCGTGCGTAGCCGTTGATGCCAAAGTTGCCGCTGCGCCCGGTTTCGCCCAGCACCAGCACCAGCAGGGGCGGCTTGGACTGGCCCACGTAGCTGGCGCCGAGGTGCGCATCGCGGCCCACGGGCAAGAGCTGCGTGGTGTTCATGCGCAGCGGCTGGGTGGCCACATTGCCCAGCGCATACACGGTGTTGAGCGGGTTGATGAGGTAGCGCAGCTTGGTGTGGTTGCGCATGGTGGAGGCAAAGTCCTGGAACACCATGAGCAGGCATACCACGATGACGGCCACGGCGCCCGCCAGCAAAAGGCCGTTGTGTGCGGCGTGGCGCACGGTGCTCAGTTGCCGCACTGGCTGTTTGTACAGCCACAGCAGCGGCGGGGCGGCCAGCGCCAGCACGGTAAACAGCATGCGCCAGCTCAGAAGGTCGCCTGCCTCGTGCACGTCGGTCTGCATCACATTGACGAGCATGCTGGCGTCGATGGCAATGCCATAGGCCATCATGAAATAGGTGCCGAAAGCCGCCATCACCACCAGCACCGCGGCCGCGGGCTTCAGTGTGCGGCGCCAGGCCAGCAGGCTCAGCAACGCCGCGTTGCCTGCGGCCACGATCAGCGCAAACGCCAGCGCAAAGCCCCAGCCGCGCAGGCTGCCCTGTCCCGGCAACTGGGCCACCTCGCGCCACAGGGGTACGTTGCAGGCCGTGGCCAGCCAGGCGCTGATGAGCACCACCATCCACGCCGGGTGCAACGGCTGGCGGGCTTGCGCAACAGGTTGTGGCGCGGCCTGTCGCGCCAGGGCAAAGGGGGGCAGGCGCCGCGATGTGGTAGGCATGCGGCGCAGTGTGGGCGCGAAAACTTAAGCTTGCATTAACTATTTGGCACATTTGTGCACCTGCAGCCCAGCGCGCGGGTTCGGGCTGTCTGCCGGGCGCGCCAGCGCGTGCCGGTACCTGCCTATCCAGCGGGATCACCCCGGCAGAGTTGCGGCGCCAGGACGGCCTAGGCGCTGGCGCC